>NZ_VRVD01000855.1:0-1632 GCF_008040015.1 Methylobacterium sp. WL18
GCCCGGCCCGGGCCGGCGACGGCGTCAGCCCGATCATCATCACCGGCAACGACCTCGCCGCCGCCTGGGCGGTGGGCCGCCGCGGCGAACCGCTCTACCCGGTGGTCGGCGGCGACCAGCGCCAGCGCGAGATGGCCTTCCGGGGCGGCGTCAACATCGTGATCTACACGCTCACCGGAAACTACAAGGCGGACCAGGTCCACGTTCCCGCGCTGCTGGAGCGGCTGGGGCAGTGATTTCTTTGGACACAGTCCCCGGGCAGC
Source organism: Methylobacterium sp. WL18 (assembly GCF_008040015.1). Lineage (NCBI taxonomy): Bacteria > Pseudomonadati > Pseudomonadota > Alphaproteobacteria > Hyphomicrobiales > Methylobacteriaceae > Methylobacterium > Methylobacterium sp. WL18. The sequence goes on from NZ_VRVD01000855.1 coordinate 264, forward strand.
GCCTGCTCCCACCAACCCCCCTCATCCTGAGGTGCGGCCGCGCAGCGGGCGCCTCGAAGGAGCCCTCCAGCCGGCCGCGCGATGCCTGGAGCCCTCCTTCGAGGCCGCTGACGCGGCACCTCAGGATGAGGGGGTCTGATGGGCCCATCGCTACATCCCTCACGCCAATCTCGGAGGCTTGCACGCCATGCTGAGCCTCAGCTTCACCCCCCTCCTCCCCTGGCCGGTCCTGGCCGCCCTCGGGCTGATCGTCGTCGTCCTGGCTCTGCTCGCCTTCGTGGCCCGGGGCCGGACCGCTCTGCTGCGCGCGCTGGTGCTTGCCCTGGTTCTGGCGGCGCTCGCCAACCCCGCCCTGGTGCGGGAGGACCGCGAGCCGGTGAAGGACATCGCGGCCATCGTGGTCGACCGCTCCGGTTCGCAGGCGTTGGGCGACCGGCCGCAGATGACCGATGCGGTCCGGGCCGAGCTGCAGCGCCGCTTCGGCGCGCTCACCAACATCGAGCCGCGCTTCATCGACGTGCCCGACGCCAAGGACGGCGACGACGGCACCAAGCTGTTCACGGCGCTGGGCCAGGCTTTGGCCGACGTGCCGCCCGAGCGGCTCGCCGGCATCGTGATGCTCACCGACGGCGTGGTGCACGACATCCCCGCTTCGATGGCGCAACTCGGCATCAAGGCGCCGCTCCACGTCCTCGTCACCGGCCATCCGGACGAGCGCGACCGCCAGATCAAACTCCTGGAGGCGCCGCGCTTCGGCATCGTCGGCAAGGATCTCACGATCCGCGCCGAGGTGATGGAGCGCGGCGGCACCGGCCACGCGGTCGTCACGATCCGCCGCGACGGCGAGGAGATCGGGCGGCGGGACGTACCCACCGACAAGCCGTTCGCGCTGACCACCCGGATCGAGCATGGCGGCCCGAACGTCGTCGAGATCGAGGTCGAGCCGCTGCCGGGCGAACTCACCACGGTCAACAACCGCACGGTGCTGCCGATCGAGGGCATCCGCGAGAAGCTCCGGGTGCTGCTGGTCTCCGGCGAGCCGCACCAGGGCGAGCGGACCTGGCGCAACCTGCTGAAATCCGACGCCAACGTCGACCTCGTGCACTTCACCATCCTGCGCCCGCCGGAGAAGCAGGACGGCACGCCGATCTCCGAACTGTCGCTGATCGCGTTCCCGACCCGCGAGCTGTTCGTCCAGAAGATCAAGGATTTCGACCTGATCATCTTCGACCGCTACGCCAACCAGAGCGTGCTGCCGCAGGCCTATTTCGACAACATCGTCCGCTACGTCCGCGAGGGCGGGGCGCTCCTCGTCGCCGCCGGCCCCGAATATGCCGGCCCGGCGAGCCTGGCCCGCACCCGGCTCGCC
>NZ_VRVD01000856.1:0-1629 GCF_008040015.1 Methylobacterium sp. WL18
GCCGTCAGCCGACTCGGCCCTGCGCGCCGAGCTGCCGCCGAAGCCGGAGGCGGCGACCGGCCTCGCCGGACACATTCCTCCCATCGTATTGGGCAACAATACGAAAATTCTTCCGTCTTGTCCGGTTCGCCGATCGAAGACGATTGACGACGAACCGCACCACGCCGATCGTGAAGATCTGCATCATCCCGTCTGCAGAGGTGCCGGTTTTGCCTACGGAACGCATCGTCCTGAGCGAGAACATCGCCGCCACGGCCCACGCGATCTTCGCGCAGGCGGGATTCGGCGCGGTCCAACCGCTGTCCCACGCCTTCGGCCTCGCCGAGGCGGCGCGCCTCGCCGACACCAACGTGCTCGGGATCCGCTCGCGGACCACGGTCACGGCGGAGCTGCTCGACGCGCTGCCCGACCTGACCGTGATCGGCTGCTTCAGCGTCGGGACCAACCAGGTCGATCTCGAGAGCGCCCGGGCGCGCGGCGTGCCCGTCTTCAACGCGCCGTTCTCGAACACCCGCAGCGTCGCCGAACTCACGATCGGCGAGATCGTGATGCTGCTCCGGCGCATCCTGCCGCGCTCGGCCTCCGCGCATGCGGGCGGATGGGACAAATCCGCGACGGGCGCCTTCGAGGTCCGCGGCAAGATTCTGGGGATCGTCGGCTACGGCAATATCGGCTCGCAGCTGTCCAATCTCGCCGAGGCGATGGGCATGCGCGTCGTCTTCCACGACCTGACCGACAAGCTGCGCCACGGCAACACCGAGCCGGTGGACAGCCTGGACACCCTGCTCGCCGTGAGCGACGTGGTCAGCCTGCACGTCCCCGAGACCCCGGCGACGCACGGGCTCATGAATGCGGCGCGGATCCGCGCCATGAAGCCCGGCGCCTACCTGATCAACAACAGCCGCGGGACGGTGGTGGACCTGGAGGCCCTGGCCGGGGCGCTGCGGGAGGGCCGTCTCGGCGGCGCGGCGATCGACGTCTTCCCGGTCGAGCCGACCTCCAACGCGGAGCGCTTCGTCTCGCCGCTCCAGGGCCTCGCGAACGTGATCCTGACCCCGCATATCGGCGGATCGACGGAAGAGGCGCAGGACCGCATCGGCGCGGAGGTCGCCCGCAAGCTGGTGGAGTACGCCCAGACCGGCTCGACGCTGGGCGCCGTCAACTTCCCGCAGGTGCAATTGCCGCCGCGCCTGTCCGGCGCACGCTTCCTCCACGTGCACCGGAACGTGCCCGGCGTCCTGGGCAAGATCAATACGGTCTTCTCGGGCCGCGCGCTCAACATCGACGCGCAGTATCTGCAGACCGACGGCGATTTCGGCTACGTGGTCGTGGATGCGTCTGTGGAGCGGATGGAGGCGGATGCGGTGCTCCAGGCGCTGCGGAGCATCGACGGCACCGTGCGCGCCCGGCGCCTGATTCCCCGGGCCGCGTGAGCAGCGCCGGCGTGGAGCAGTACGTCCCGGGCCGAAACCCGTCATTCCACGAACGCAGCCCGTATTCGCCGCCGCCCTGAAGCTTTGCTTTCCTGAATTCAAAATCTCTGGCAGCTTGTGAGGCCTCGAACGCGGGCGGAGCCGGTCTCCGCCGGCGTCCGGGATCGTTCGTCGCCGCGCCGGGGCCGTCCGCGGC
>NZ_VRVD01000857.1:0-1623 GCF_008040015.1 Methylobacterium sp. WL18
GCGAGCACCGCGGCCGCCAGCAGCGCCGCGTTGACCGCCCCGGCCCGGCCGATCGCCAACGTCCCCACGGGGATGCCGGCCGGCATCTGGACGATCGACAGCAGGCTGTCCTGGCCGGACAGGGCCTTCGATTCCACCGGAACGCCGAAGACCGGCAGGCGGGTCATCGCAGCCGCCATGCCGGGCAGGTGCGCGGCCCCGCCGGCGCCCGCGATCACGACCTTGAACCCATCCGCCACCGCGCCCTTGGCGAAGGCCACGAGCCGGTCCGGCGTGCGGTGGGCCGACACGATCCGGGCGTCGTACGGCACGCCGAGCGCGTCGAGCGTCTCGGCGGCGTGCCGCATGGTCGCCCAATCGGACTGACTGCCCATGATGATCGCGACCGGAGGCGACGCCATCGTATGTCCCGGCAAAAGAGGCCGCTTACAGGCGAGGCGGCCCGGCGGCAAGGCGCCGCGCCGATGCGTCCACCGGCTTCGGCGGAACGTCCCGACAGATGGTTTCCGGCTTCCGGGAGAACGCGCCGCGCTTCAACGCGCCCGCTGACCCGGAGCCGGCATCCACTTCGGCGGCGGGCTCTAAGCGATGATATCGGGGGTGAGGGCATCCTCGATATGGTAGATCCGGTCGCGCAGGGTCAGCTTGCGCTTCTTCAGGCGCTGGATCTGGAGCTGATCCCCGGCGACGCTGCGCTCCAGCGCCTCGATGGCGCCGTCGAGGCCCCGGTGTTCCTCGCGCAGCCGATTCAGCTCGGCTTCGAGATCCGCCGGCTGCACGTTTTCGTTCGACTCGTCCGCCATCGTCACCCGCGGGACCGAAGACCGTTCCGTATCGAAGAGCATGCGTTACGCCCCGCCGCGGGACAAGCCGGCCGTGCAAGCATTCGTGAGGCTTGGCCGGAGAAAAGGCTTCGACAGGTGCGGCATCCTGTGCCAGTCTCCATGTGTCGGAACAATGACAGGAGATTCGACTCATGTCGCTGCAGACGCATTTGAGCCAACTCGCCCGGAAGCACGAAGCCCTCGAGCGTGAGATTCACGAGGCGATCCACAGGCCTTCTGCGAACGACCTCCACATTGCCGAACTGAAGCGACGGAAACTTCTTCTCAAAGACGAGATCAAAAGGCTGCAAGCCGGCAACGATACGTTGCACTGAGCGACGCCTGATCCGTTCTCACCCCTGACATCTTGAACACGACATGAGCCGTCGCATCGGGTTGCCCGGTGCGGCGGTTCTTTGCGCGCTTGTTTTACCGCTCACCCGATCGCAGCCCCCGTCGCGGGGCGCCCGCGCCAGGGGACATCGAAGGAGCACTCCAGGGATCGCGCGGCCGGCCGGAGGGCTCCTTCGAGGCCTCCGCTTCGCTTCGGCGCCTAAGGATGCGGGGGCTGGGTGGGAGAAGCCGATTCTCCCGCTGAGCCGGAGTTCAATCCATAAGCGCGTCATCATCCCCCAAACGACCGACCGCGCGCGCAAGAAACCAGAATCAGCTAATCTCCCCGGGATGCCGCCGGAGAGCGGCTCCGAGGACACGCCGCGCCCATGACCACCGCCAGCCTGCCGGGCCGCTATCCTGAGATCTACGACGCGGCGCGCCGCGACCCGGAGGCGTTCTGGCG
>NZ_VRVD01000858.1:0-1619 GCF_008040015.1 Methylobacterium sp. WL18
GCCCCAGGCGCGGCGCCGTCGCTCGCGCGGCCTCCCGGTTGGCCGGGCTCCAGCCCTTCACCAGGTCGAGGGCCGCGTCGAGGGCCGATTCGTCGTAGAGTAGCCCGGCCCAGAACGCGGCCTGGGCGGCGATCATGCCAGGATCGCCGACATCGGCGCCACGCATCTCCAGGAAGCGCTTGAGCCGGACTTCCGGGAAGGCCGTGGAGGCGTGGTTCGCCCAGTCTGCCACCGTGGCGTACTCGCCCGGGAGCTGCGCCAGCTTGCCGGCCATCAGGTCGCGGAAGGAGGCGCCCGACACGTCGTGGTAGATGTCGCCGCGCTTGACGAAGTACATCGGCATGTCGAGCAGCCAGTCGACATAGGCTTCGTATCCGAAGCCGGATTCGAACGCGAAGGGCAGCATGCCGGTGCGGTGCGGGTCGGTGTCGCGCCAGATCTCCGAGCGGCGCGACAGGAAGCCGTTGGGCCGCCCGTCGGTGAACGGTGAGTTGGCGAACAAGGCGGTGGCCACCGGCTGGAGCGCCAGGGAGGCGCGCATCTTGCGCACCATGTCGGCCTCGGAGGCGAAGTCGAGATTCACCTGCACGGTGGCGGTGCGCAGCATCATGTCGAGGCCGAGCGAGCCGACCTTCGGCATGTAGCCGGCCATGATCTTGTAGCGGCTCTTGGGCATGACCGGCGTCTCGTCCCGGCGCCAGCGCGGGCTCATGCCCAGCGTCAGGAAGCCGATATCGAGGGGGTCGGCCGCGCGCTTCGTGGCTGCGAGATGCGTGGCGAGTTCGGCCGCGGTGCCGTGCACGTCCGGTAGCGCCGCGCCGGACAGCTCGAACTGCCCGCCCGGTTCGATCGAGATCGCCCCGCCCTCCTCGGCCGACAGGCCGATGATGTTGCCGAGGTCGAGGATCGGCTCCCAGCCGGTCTCGCGGGCGAGCCCTTCCAGCAGGGCGCGGATGCCCCGCTCGCCGTCATACGGCACTGGCTCGCGGCTCTCCCGGTAGAACGGGATCTTCTCGTGCTCCGTGCCGATGGCGAAGCGCGCGGGCGGCTTCTCGCCGGCGGCGAACCACTCGATCAGTTCGGCGCGCGTGGTGAGCGGCGTGTTGTCGTTGCTGTCGCGCGCCATGCGCTGCCTGCCCGTGCCTGTGAACTATGCCTGGGATGGGAGCGCACCGGACTGCTCCAGCGTGTCCGTCCGGTTCAACCCCGTCCCGCGAGCGGAGACCGGACGGACATCCGCGCCGGCTCCGAGAGCGCGGCGCGGCTGGCGTCCGTCCTGGGACATAATCGAGGCTTCGGGAACCGACAACGCGGCGCCGTGAACCGGGAGCCCGGTTCACCCCGCTTCGGCGGAACAATCCCGCGGCCTGCCACCCTGATGTGCGCAGGCACACATGATTCCAATCGGCTCACCGATCAGCGCGCGTCGCCCAGCACCGCCTGGACAAGGGTCAGCACCGCCACCGCAGCGGTGTCGGCCCGCAGGATGCGCGGCCCAAGGGAGAGCGCGACGGTGTTGGGCCGGGCCCGGATCGCCGTCCGCTCCTCCTCGGAGAAACCGCCCTCCGGCCCGACCAGGACGGCCAGCGGTGCTGACCATTGTCCAGGCGGTGCTGGGC
>NZ_VRVD01000859.1:0-1617 GCF_008040015.1 Methylobacterium sp. WL18
GCCCTGCTGCCGCTGGTGCTCGGCCCCGCCGGGACCCCGGAGGCCCGGCGCGTCACCGTCGCGCTGGTGCTGCTGGCGGCCTCGGTGATCGTCACCGCGGCGTCGATCGCCAACGACAACCTGCAGGATCTCAAGACCGGCCAGATCGTCGACGCCACGCCCTGGCGCCAGCAGGTGGTGCTGATCGTCGGCGTCGCCGTCGGCTCGCTGGTGATCGTGCCGCTGCTGTCGCTGCTCTACGGCGCCTACGGGTTCGTCGGCTCGATGCCGCGCCCCGGCATGGACCCGGCGCTGGCGCTCACGGTGCCGCAGGCCGCCCTGGTCACCCAGATCGCGGACGGCATCGTGGCCCGCACCCTGCCCTGGCCGATGCTGCTGATCGGCTGCGGCCTCGGCGCCGTGATGGTCGCCCTCGAAGTCGCGCTCAAGCGCCGGGCGTTCAGCTTCCCGGCGCTCACCGTGGGGATCGGCATGTACCTGCCGCTGTCGGTGGAGATGACCATCGGGCTCGGCGGACTGCTCGGCTTCCTGTGCGCCCGCGCCCTGCGCCGCCGCGGCGCCGGCCCCGAGGACCTCGAAGCCTCCCGCCGCCGCGGCGTGCTGATCGCCTCCGGATTCCTGGTCGGCGAGAGCTTCGTCGGGATCGGCCTGACGGCCGTCGACGCGGCCTTCGGCCATTCCTCGACCCTCAGCCTGGTCGGCCCGGACTTCGCCGATGCCGCGACCTATCTGGGTGCCGCGGTGTTCGTCGTCGGACTCTTCGCAGCGGCCCGGTTCATCCGCGGTCCCTTCGCGGTCCCTTCGCAGCGAAGGCCCGCGGGCGCCCCCAAATTCCGCGCATAACACCGTTGACAGCCCGCGCCCGGCCTCCCTATACCCCGGCCGCTGGCCGCGCCGTCCCGTTCGGGACGCGCGTCTTGGGGCGGGGTAGCTCAGCTGGTTAGAGCAGAGGAATCATAATCCTCGTGTCGGGGGTTCGAGTCCCTCTCCCGCTACCATTGGTTTCAACCCGCCCGGTCAATGACGTGGCGGGTTTTCTTTTGACTTCGTGGCGTTCGCAGGCGCTCGGTCGATTGCTGCAAGCAATGAGTTCCGGTTGGCGGACGGCTTCCAGGCCGGGCGTTCGAGGCCAAGATGGTCCCGGAGCGTCACGCCGGAATAGTCCCTCCGGAACAGGCCGCGCCGTTGCAGGATCGGCACGACGGCCTCCACGAAGGTTTCGAGGCCGTCCGGCAGGACGTCCGGCATCAGGTTGAACCCGTCGGCGGCGCCCGCCCGGAACCAGGCCTCGATGTCGTCGGCGACCTGCTCCGGCGTGCCCACGACGATGCGGTGGCCGACGCCGCCGCCGAGGGCGCGGAGCAACTGGCGCACCGTCAGATTGTCCCGGCGGGCCAGGGCGACGGTGCCGGTGAACATCGTGTGGCTGGCATCGGGCGGCAGCGGCAGCGGGTCGGGCAGCGGCTTGTCGAGGTGGAGCCGCGCGGGGTCGATCCGGAGCGTCCCGGCGAGGCGCGCCAAGCTGTACTCCAGCGGAACCAGCTCCCACAGCGCGTCCTGGCGCCGACGCGCCTCGGCCTCCGTGGCGCCGATCACCGTGGCGAGGCCGGGCAGCAC
>NZ_VRVD01000085.1:0-11868 GCF_008040015.1 Methylobacterium sp. WL18
GGCTCCGTTCGGCGCATCGCCGTGCGGCGGCTCGAGACCATGGGCCGGCGCGTCTCCGCGGGATGAGCCCGGGTCCGGCCGTATCGGCAGACCCACGCGCGTGCGGATAAAAATCGCGGCTGCGGCGATATTCCTTTTGAGATGTTCGCAATAAATATCCGCGTCAATCGGACTACTTCTACAATCTATATACTCAACAATACTGCAAAACATTTTGATGACGTTGCGACGTTGCAACAACACAAATCAATTCCACAGATCGAATGATATCGATGTTGCTTGGATAAGGCGCGTTCCATCATATGAAACCGCATAGAGGAATCTCGGACGCGGGATATATCTAAACATCTGCACTTAAGATTGCAGAATTCAACAACATCGAGCGCTGCGAGGGCCGGATAAACCGGGCTCGTGGGTGTTTTCGGGTCTCGAAGCTTTGGAGATATCTATGAAGCTCTTGAAGAGCTCGCTGCTGGGCTCGGCCGCCGCCTTCGCGGCGATCGGAGCCGCCCAGGCCGCCGACCTTCCGATCAAGAAGGCGGCGCCGATCGAGTACGTCCGCGTCTGCTCCGCTTTCGGGGCCGGCTTCTTCTACATCCCGGGCACCGACACCTGCCTGCGCATCTCGGGCCGCGCCCGGTTCGAGGGTGGCTACATGGCCAGCTACTCGCGCCAGGGCTCCAACGGCGACACCTCGGGCTACCAGGGCCGGATGCGCATCAACATGGATGCCCGCACCCAGACCGCCTACGGTACGCTCCGCGCCTTCGTCCGCCTCGATGCCGGCAGCCGCACCGGCTATTCCGGCATCGGCCAGTCCGGCACCCAGCAGCGCATCGGCCAGGCCTACGCCTCAACGGGCGTCGATCAGGTGGGTCGCGATCAGCAATACATGAACGTCGACAAGGCGTTCATCCAGTTCGCCGGCCTGACCGCCGGTCGCGCGTCCTCGTTCTTCGACTTCTACGCGCACGACTTCGAGATCACCGGCAGCACGCTCGGCTCGGACAACGCCTCGACCAACCTGCTCGCCTACACGGCGGTGCTGGGCAACGGCGTGTCGGCGACCCTGTCGGTGGAAGACCCGGTCTTCCGCCGCACGCCGATCTTCGCGCCCTACGCGTCCACCGTCAGCCCCGTGTTCGTCGGCTACACCCGGGGCGCTCCGACCGTGCTGAGCACGATCGACACCGTTCAGCGCGAGCGTCTGCCCGACTTCGTCGGTGCCCTGCGCCTCGACCAGGCCTGGGGCTCGGCTCAGATCTCGGCCGCCACCCATGAGCTGAACGTCGGCAATATCGCGACGAATCCCGTCGCAGGCACGAACGTCAACATCGCGCACACCAACAGCGTCCAGGCCTGGGCGGTGCAGGGCGGCCTGAAGGTGAACACCCCGTTCGTCGCGCCTGGCGACGCCCTGTACCTGCAGGGCGCCTATAGTGACGGCGCGCAGCTCTACACGGGCTATTCCGCGTATAGCGGGTCCTACGCGCAGAACCCGGCGACGATCCAGGGCCAGAAGTTCAACCAGTTCTTCTCGGACGCCACGATCAACCCGTTCACCGGCCAGCTGCAGACCTCGCAGAGCTTCACCGCTGTTGCGTCGTACCTGCACTACTGGTCGCCGGAATGGCGCTCGGCCCTGTTCGGCTCCTACGGCGAGCAGAGCTTCTCCCGCGCCGCCCGTCTCGCGCAGGGGGCCGCCTATGGCCTCGCCGGCTCCGGTCTCATCTCCGGCCCCAACGCCGTGGGCGTGCCCGGCACGCGGTTCTATCAGCTGAGCCAGGCGCTCCGCGACAACTACCAGTTCGTCGCCGGCGCGAGCCTGATCTGGTCGCCAGTGAAGGATCTCGATATCGGCGTCGAGGGCTACTACACGCAGATCGGCCTGAAGAGCGGCCGAGTGATCGACCAGGATAAGAGCCCGACCGCCTACAACAACGTCGCCGGCATCAACAACGGCACCTTCGTGCCGCGTACCGCGACGCAGGACTCGATCTCGCAGGTCCGCTTCCGCGTCCAGCGCGACTTCTGATCCGCCCCAGCGGTGCCGGGGCTTCTGTCCCGGCACTCGTCCTCGTGCACTCGACTTCCAAGGCCCGGCCCCGCGCCGGGCCGCTTTTTCTGGCGCCAGTCCCGCTGTGCCGGCTAAGAATAGCGAGGCCTTTGATGAGGCGATCGACGTCTCTCCTGCTGGGCTCGGCCGCCACCCTCGCGATGGCCGGGGGAGCCGCCGCGGCCGACCTTCCGGTCGGGACGGCGGCGGCGATCGCGTATGTCCGGGTCTGCTCGGCCTACGGCGCCGGCTTCTTCTTCATCCCGGGCGCCGACACCTGCCTGCGCGTCTCCGGCCGCGCCCGGTTCGAGGGCGGCTACATCACCAGCTATACCCGGCAGGCCGGTACCAACGGCGGCGATACGTCGGGCTATCGCGGGCTGCTGCGCTTCAACCTCGATGCCCGCACCCAGACCGCCTACGGCACGCTGCGCGCCTTCGTGCGCCTCGAGGCCGGCAGCCGGACCGGTGCGGCCGGTGTGGGCCGATCCGGCACCCAGGAACGCATCGGCTCGGCCTACGTCGCCACCGGCGTCGATCAGGTCGGTCGGGTCCAGCAGGTCGTGAACGTCGACAAGGCGTTCATCCAGTTCGCCGGGCTCACGGCCGGTCGCGCCGCCTCATTCTTCGACTTCTATGCCCACGATTTCGAGCTGTCGGGCAGCACCGCCGGCTCGGATGTCGCCTCGACCAACCTGCTCGCCTACACGGCGGCCCTCGGCAACGGCCTGTCGGCGACCCTGTCGGTGGAAGACCCGGTCTTCCGCCGCACGCCGATCTTCGCGCCCTCGGGGGGCGCCGCTCCGGCCAGCCCGGTCTTCGTCGGCTATACCCGGGGCGCTCCGTCGAGCTTCGCCGCCATCGACGGCATCCAGCGCGAGCGGCTGCCCGACTTCGTCGGCGTCCTGCGCCTCGACCGGGCCTGGGGCTCCGCGCAGCTTTCGGCCGCCACCCATGAGCTGAACGTCGGCAACGTCGGGCTCGGCACCGGCGCGAACGCCGCCGTCGCGCACACCGACAGCGTCCAGGGCTGGGCGGTGCAGGGCGGCGTGAAGGTGAACACGCCGTCCGTCGCGCCGGGCGACGCCCTGTACCTGCAGGGCGCCTACGGCGCGGGCGCGCAGTTCTACACGGGCTATTCGGCGTTCAGCGGCTCCGCCGGACAGAGCCCGGCGACGATCCAAGGCCAGAAATTCAGCCAATTCTTCTCGGACGCGACGGTCGACCCGTTCACCGGCCGGCTGCAGACCTCGCGGAGCTTCACCGCGGTGGCGTCGTACCTGCACTACTGGTCGCCGGACTGGCGCTCGGCCGTCTTCGGCTCCTACGGCGCGCAGGGCTTCGCCCGCGGCGCCCGCCTTGCGCAGGGCGCGGCCTACGGCCTGGTGAGCACCCTCGCCGGCGGCAATCCCTTCGGCACCAACGCGGTCGGCGTCCCGGGCACGCGGTTCTATCAACTGAGCCAGGCGCTCCGCGACACCGACCAGTTCGTGGCCGGCGCCAGCCTGATCTGGTCGCCGGTGAAGGACCTCGATGTCGGCGTCGAGGGCTACTACACGCAGATCGGCCTGAAGAGCGGCCGGGCGATCGATCTCGACAAGAGCCCGGGCGCCTACGGTGCCATCGCCCAGATCAACGCCGGCACCTTCATGCTCCGGACTGCGACCCAGGATTCGGTCTCGCAGATCCGCCTGCGGGTCCAGCGCGACTTCTGAGCCGGTATTGCGGCGCCGCGACAACCGAGGCCCGGCCCTGCGCCGGGCCTCCTTGCGTTGTGCATCGCGCCGAAAGGCTCCCGGGCGCCGGACCGAGCGATGGCGCTCGAGGGCCCCCCGCGATTCGTCGATGAGGACCGGCGGCCCTGTTCCTGGTCGGGATGGCGGCTCGATCGCCGCCGATCACGAGGCGGTTGGTGCAAGCGCGCCACCGTCCGGGGCAGGTGCGCCGCCCATCCGGCAGGATCGATGCTCCGAGAGGTCTCCGATCTAGATCAATGATCGGGCGCATCTGGTTCCACCAAGAGCAATGACGACGGAAAAAATTGTCCGATTGCAAATACCTCATGGCAAATACTGAAGTTAAATAAAATCAAAACATCTCAAGCGTTACGTGGCAGATCAGCAACAAATTCATAAATGCTCAGGCGGCACGTTGAATCACTGTTGCTTGATAAAGATCGGGATCGCAGGATCGTAGACGAAAGATGAGATGCGGTAAAACTTGCCGATCTCTCTTCTGCAAATAAAAAATCAAAGAACAATCTGCGTTCCGCAGAAAAACGGGAAGCGTTGCCGTCTTCGGCTTCAAACTTCTGGGGGTCTTGATGAGATTATTGAACCATTTCTTGCTCGGATCCGCGGCCGCGTTCGTTGCGGTCGGATCCGCCCAGGCTGCCGACCTTCCGATCAAGAAGGCGGCGCCGATCGAGTTCGTCCGCGTCTGCTCGGCCTTCGGGGCCGGCTTCTTCTACATCCCGGGCACCGACACGTGCCTGCGCGTCTCGGGCCGGGCCCGGTTCGAGGGGGCCTACCAGACCTCGTCCAGCCGCCAGCCGGGCGCGGCCGGCGACACGTCGGGCTTCCGGGGGCTGGCGCGCTTCAACATGGATGCCCGCACCCAGACCGCCTACGGCGCCCTGCGCGCCTTCGTGCGCCTGGATGCCGCCTCCCGCACCGGAACCATCCATTCCGGCACGATGGTGCGTATCGGCCAAGCCTATCGTGGCACGGGCGTCGACGAGGTGAATCGGGCGCAGCAATACGTGAACGTCGACAAGGCGTTCATCCAGTTCGCCGGCCTCACCGCCGGTCGCGCCTCGTCGTTCTACGACTTCTACGCCCACGATTTCGAGTTCTACAGCGCGACCTCGGGCTCGGACAATTCATCCACCAACCTGCTCGCCTACACCGCCACCTTCGGCAACGGCGTCTCGGCGACCCTGTCGGTGGAAGACCCGGTCTTCACGCGCTCGCCGGTCTTCTCGCCGTCCGGGAACGCGCTCGCCCCCGTCTTCGTCGGCTACACGAGTGGCCGGCCGTCCCGCTACGGCAACGTCGACGCCGTCCAGCGCTCGCGGCTGCCCGATTTCGTCGGCGCCCTGCGAATCGATCAGGCCTGGGGCTCGGCCCAGCTCTCGGCCGCCACGCATGAGATCAACGTCGGCAACCTGAGCACCAACACGCCCGCGGGCGCGGGTGGCGTGCTCACCGGCATCCGCCACGCCAACTCGGTCCAGGGCTGGGGTGTGCAGGGCGGCGTGAAGATCAACCTGCCGGCGATTGCCCCGGGGGATACCCTCTATCTGCAGGGGGCCTACGCCAACGGCGCGCAGAGCTATGCCGGCTATTGCATGATCGCCGGCTGCTACGCGCAGTCCAATACCGGCTTCGATACCCAGAAGTTCGAGCAGTACTTCGCCGACGCGTCGGTCAACCCGTTCACCGGCCAGCTCCAGACCTCGACGAGCTTCTCGGCGGTGGCGTCGTACCTGCACTACTGGTCGCCGGAATGGCGCTCGGCGCTGTTCGGCTCCTACGGCGAGCAGGACTTCTCGGCCGGTGCCCGCCTGGCCCAGGGCGCGCTGTTCAGCCTGGTGAACCCAAGCGGCAACAGCTTCTTCACCAACGGCGTCGGCGTGCCCGGTACCCGGTTCTACCAGCTGAGCCAGGCCCTGCGGGACACCTACCAATACGTGGTCGGCGGCAGCCTGATCTGGTCGCCCGTGGCGGATCTCGATATCGGCGTCGAGGCCTTCTACACCCAGGTCGGCGTGAAGAACGGCCGGGTGATCGACCTCGACAAGGGCCCGGGTGCCTACGCGAACGTCGCCGCCATCAACAACGGCACGTTCGTACCGCGGACGGCGACGCAGGATTCGATGACGCACGTCCGCTTCCGCGTGCAGCGCGACTTCTGATCCGATGAGCCGGCGCCGGGGGGCACCCCCGGCGCCGTCCCCGATCGTGCGTCCACGCGACGACTGGAGGTGCCGGCTTAATCCCTCTCCCCAATACAGGTGGCGCGCTTTGTCCCGCGGTTCGCGTTGCCGCCCTGTGCGGGCGCTGATACGCCGGATTCGACTTTATCTCCGCCGACCGGGCGGCTCAGGTCGCGACCGTCGGGGCGATCGGGGCCGCGCGGCGAAGGCCGGAAGGGCCCGCGCGTGGTCGGAAGTCCGGAGGAAGCCGATGACCAGTAGCGCCTCGACGAGTCCCGTGCCGACGCCGCTCAACGAGCGCCGCGCCGCACGGTTCTGGCCCGAGGGCTGGTGGCGCCTGGTCGACATGAAGATCGGCATCATTCCGCTGCCGCTCTACGTCATCGTGGCGATCCTGCTGGTGGTCCTGGTCCAGGAGGGCGAGGTCAAGCCGGACGGGCCGACCATGATCGCCGTCCTGGTGATGGGCGGCTTCACCTGCGCCGAGATCGGCAAGCGCATCCCGATCCTGCGCAACATCGGCGCGGGCGCGATCTTCGCGACATTCATCCCGTCGGCGCTCGTCTACTACAAGCTGGTGCCGCCCCAGATGGAGAAGGCGATCTTCGACTTCACGAAGTTCACCAACTTCCTCTACATCTACATCGCCACGATCATCGTCGGCTCGATCCTGGGCATGGATCGCGACGTCCTGATCAAGGGCTTCCTCAAGATCTTCGCGCCCCTCGCGGTCGGCTCGGTGGCGGCCGCCATCGTCGGCACCCTGGTCGGCACCGCGCTCGGGCTCGGCCCCTACAAGACCTTCTTCTTCATCGTGGTGCCGATCATGGCCGGCGGCGTCGGCGAGGGCGCGATTCCGCTCTCCATCGGCTACGCGGCGATCCTGGGCCAGCAGCAGGGCGTCGTGTTCGCCCAGGTGCTGCCGCCGGTGATGCTCGGCTCGCTCACCGCGATCATCTTCGCCGGCACCCTCAACTATGTCGGCAAGCGCTATCCCCACCTCACCGGCGAGGGCCGGCTCCAGCCGGGCGCGGAGGGCATGGAATCGAGCGACGCTCAGGCCCGCTCCGAGGCGGCCCGCGGCCAGATCGACGCCGCCACGATCGGCGCGGCCGGGCTCACGGCCATCACCCTCTACCTGCTCGGCGTCGTCGCCCACCACCTCGTCGGCCTGCCGGCGCCGGTGGCGATGCTGTTCCTGGCGGTGTTCGCCAAGCTCGGCAGCGCGGTGTCGCCCCACCTCCAGGCCGGCGGCTTCGTGGTCTACAAGTTCGTGCAGGTCTCGATGACCTACCCGCTGCTCTTCGCCATCGGGGTGGCGCTCACCCCCTGGAACGAGCTGATGGCGGCGTTCACCCTGGTGAACCTGATCACCATCGTGTCCACCGTGTCCACGCTGATGGTCACCGGCTTCTTCGTCGGCCGCGCCCTCGGGATGTACCCGATCGAGACCGCCATCGTGAACGCCTGCCACAGCGGCCAGGGCGGCACCGGCGACGTGGCGATCCTCACGGCGGCCAACCGCATGGCGCTGATGCCGTTCGCCCAGATCGCCACCCGGATCGGCGGCGCCCTGACCGTCACCGGGACGATCATCGCGATGAAATGGATCGGTGCGTGAAACGAGATCGGGGAGCGTTGCGTCATGGCCGGTGATCCGGGCGCCGTCGGGGCGAGCCTGCAATCCAGGATCGGGGCGATCCTCCGCTCGACGAGCGGCAACTTCCTGGAGATGTTCGATTTCTTCCTGTTCGGGTTCTACGCCAGCTCCATCGCGCGGGCGTTCTTCCCCTCGGGCAACGAGACCACCGAGCTGCTCCTGACCTTCGGGACCTTCTGGCTCGGCGCGCTGATGCGGCCCCTCGGGGCGATCGTGCTCGGCGCCTATATCGACCGGATCGGACGCCGGAAGGGCCTGATCGTCACCCTGGCGATCATGGCGAGCGGCACGGTGCTGATCGCCTTCTGCCCGAGCTACGGGACCATCGGCATCGCCGCGCCCCTGATCGTGCTGGCCGGCCGCCTGCTGCAGGGCTTCTCGGCCGGCGTCGAGATCGGCGGCGTCTCGATCTACCTGTTCGAGATCGCCACGCCCGGGCGGAAGGGCTTCTACACGTCGTTCCAGTCGGCGAGCCAGCAGGTGGCGATCATGTTCGCGGCCGTGATCGGCTACGGGCTGAACGCCTACCTGACCAAGCAGCAGATCGGCGATTTCGGCTGGCGCATCCCGTTCTTCATCGGCTGCCTGATCGTGCCGTTCATCTTCTTCATCCGGCGCTCCCTGCAGGAGACCCAGGAATTCGCCCAGCGGACCCACCATCCGAGCACGCGCGAGATCCTCACCACGGTCGCCGCCAACTGGCGGATCGTGCTGCTCGGCATGATGCTCTCCACCATGACCACGGTGACCTTCTACATGATCACCGTGTACACCCCGACCTTCGGCAAGACCGTCCTCAAGCTCACCGAGACCGACAGCCTGATCGTCACCCTGTGCGTGGCGATCACCAACTTCATCTGGCTGCCAGTGGGCGGCGCGCTGTCGGACGCGATCGGGCGCAAGCCCGTGCTGCTCACCATCTCGGTCCTGTCGCTGCTGACCACCTATCCGGCGCTGCACTGGCTGGTGGCCGATCCGACCTTCGCCAAGATGCTCGGCGTCGAATTGTGGTTCTCGTTCTTCTTCGGCGTCTACAACGGCGCGATGATCGTCTCGCTGTCCGAGGTCGTGCCGGCGCATGTGCGGGCCAGCGGCTTCTCCCTGGCCTACAGCCTCGCCACGGCCCTGTTCGGCACCGCCACCCCGATGGTCTCGACCTACCTGATCGAGCGGACGGGCGACCGGGCGGCCCCGAGCTACTGGCTGATGGCGGCGGCCGCCTGCGGGATCGTCGCGACGCTCGCGCTGTTCCGCGGCGGCCCGCGGGAGGCCCGGGTTCCGGCCCACGCCTGAGCGGCTTTACGTCGACCCACGCTGGGGAGCGCTGCCGCAGCCGCGGAGCGAGCTGCCTTTTCGGATGTGGCTCGGGTCCCCTCTCCCGTGCGGGAGAGGGACAGGGTGAGGGGACAGGTTCATCCGGAGAGGGCGCATCCCTCACCCCAACCCTCTCCCGCACGGGAGAGGGGGCCTGTCGCGGGTCGAAGACGCTAGATTCTCACAGCCCCTCAGGGCGCCGGGCTACACCCCCTGCCAGATCCGGATCCGCGCCTTGAAGGCGGCGCGGATATGCGCGCGGGCTGCCGCCTCGGCCCGGTCGCCATCATGGGCGCGGATCGCCGCGATGATCGCGGCATGCTCGTCGAGGGACTCGCCGGCCCGTTCCGGTGCCGAGAGGGTCGTCGAGCCGGGCAGCAGCACCAGCGACAGGCGCATCGTCTCCAGGGTGCCCTGCAGGAATCGGTTGCGCGCGGCCGCGTGGATCTGCCGATGGAACAGCCGGTTGGTGCGCGCCAGCGCCGCCCCGTCGCCGGCCAGCGCCCGGTCGCGGGCGATCATCTCGTCCAGAAGCTCGGTCTCGACCGCGCTGGCATGGATCGCGGCGAGGCGGGCCGCCGTCCCCTCCAGCACCTCGCGCATGTCGTAGAGCTCGCTGACCTGACCGTAATCGAGCTGCGCCACGCTGGCGCCCCGGTGCGGCTCGTGCGCGACGAGGCCCTGCGCCTCCAGGCGACCCAGAGCCTCGCGCACCGGCGTGCGGCTGATCGCGAACCGCTCCGCCAGCTCGGCCTCGCGCAGGCGGCTGCCGGGGGCGAGTTCGCCCTCCTCGATCGCCTGCAGCAGCCGCTCGTAGGCGGCGGCGCCGTTGGAGCGCTCAGACTCGCTCGCCTTCATGGCCGGACTCTCCTCGGCCGTGGCCATAGCGTGAAACGTGGTCCGCAGGAACGCTTGCCGCCGATTGCATGCAAGCGTATACAATATCGGAATCGAGGCTCGGATGACGGAGGCGGCGATGCAGGATCGGCAGGCGGGACCCTTTGATGTCGTGGTGGTCGGCTCCGGCAATGCCGCCATGAGCGCGGGCCTCGCCGCCCTGGAGCGCGGCGCCTCGGTGCTGATGATCGAGAAGGCGGAGCCGGATCTGGCCGGCGGCAACACCGCCTACACCGCCGGCGCCATGCGGTTCGTCTACCAGGGCAACGACGACCTGATCCCGCTGCTCGCCGACCCGGACGACCCGCGCCTGCCGCGGACCGATTTCGGCGCCTACACGGCGCAGACCTTCGAGAGCGACCTCCTCGGCTTCAACGACGGCCGGCCGCTCTCGCGCGAGCAGCGCATCCTGATCGACGAGAGCGGCGCGGCCCTGCGCTGGCTCTCGACGCAGGGCGTGAAGTTCGAGCCGATCTACGCCCGGCAATCCTTCGAGAAGGACGGCCGCTTCGTGTTCTGGGGCGGCCTGACGCTCGCCACCCACGACGAGGGTTTCGGGCTCGCCCGCGCCGAACTCGAGGCGTTCACGAAGGCCGGCGGCGAGATCCGCTACGGCTGCCCGGCCACCGGGCTGATCGTCGAGGCGGGCTGCGTCGTCGGCGTGGAGACGCCCCAGGGCGCGTTCCGGGCCGGGGCGGTGATCCTGGCCTGCGGCGGCTTCGAATCGAACCCTGAGCTGCGCACGCGCTTCATCGGCGCTGGCTGGGACAAGGCCCGGGTGCGCGGCACCCCGCACAACCGCGGCGACGGATTGGAGATGGCGCTCGCGCTCGGCGCCAAGCCGCACGGCTTCTACGGCGGCTGCCACGCCACCCCGATGGACCTGCACACCCCCGATTACGGCAACCTCGACTTGCCGCACGGCGAGCGGAAGCACTACCGCAAGATCTGCTACTTTTTGGGATTGATGCTCAATGCGAACGGCGAGCGGTTCGTCGACGAGGGCAAGAATTTTCGCAATTACACCTACGCCCAGTTCGGCCGCTCGATCATGGAGCAGCCCGGGCACGTCGCCTGGCAGATCTTCGACGCCAAGGTCGATCACCTGCTCTACAGCGAGTACCGGTTCCACGACGCCCACTTCGTCGAGGCCGACACGCTCGACGGGCTGCTCGACAGGCTCGACGGCATCGACCGCGCGGCGGCCCGGCGCACCATCGCGGATTTCAACGCCGCCGTGGACGATGCCGTGCCGTTCGACCCCACCGTGAAGGACGGCCGCGGCACCAAGGGCCTCCCCCTGCCGAAGTCGAACTGGGCGCAGGCGATCGAGACCGGGCCGTTCAAGGCCTACCCGGTCACGGGCGGCATCACCTTCACGTATGGCGGCGTCGAGGTCGGGGAGGGTGGCGGCGTCCGGCGCGAGGACGGCAGCGAGATCCCCGGGCTCTACGCCTGCGGCGAGATGGTCGGCGGCGTGTTCTTCAACGGCTATCCCGGCGGCTCGGGCCTGACCTCCGGCGTCGTGTTCGGGCGTCGGGCCGGATATGGCGCCGCCGCGGCGGTGCGGGGTTAGAAGGTATCGTGGTTTCTCGGACCCCTTCTTCAATCGCGAATCCCAAGGCCGCAGAATGAACCACCCTGTCATTCCGGGGCGCCGCAGGCGGCCCCGGGATGACAAGGAGGGTGATGGAACGACCCGGGAATTCTGACGCGTCTGGAAGACATCGTATTCCGGGGTGACTTCGTGCCATCGGCGGGCGGGATACGGAACGGCGCGCGTCCGCCATCGTTGCAAACACCTGTCCCCATCGAACGCGCGCGCGTAGAAGACGCCCATGTCAGACCGGCAGGCCGTCTTCACCATCACCCGGGGCGTCCCGTTCCTGCCGGCGCTCGCCGAGGCGCTGCTGTCCGGCCGGCTGGTCGGGCCGGTGGCGGAGGATCCGCTGGCGCTGGCATCGGTCACGATCTACCTGCCGACCCGCCGGGCCGCGCGGGCGC
>NZ_VRVD01000860.1:0-1613 GCF_008040015.1 Methylobacterium sp. WL18
CCGGTCAGCAGCGCCACGCCCGCACCGCCGGCCTCGCGCCAGGCCGGAATCTGCGCCTGCAGGGCCGTGCGGAACGCCGCCCAGGAACTTGGGCGGCCGAGGTGCTGCACCGCCTGCGAGCGGAACGGGTCGTAGAGGCCGAGCACCGAGGCCTGGGCCAGCACGTCGGTGCCGCCGCGGCTCCAGGGGTGATCGGGATTGCCCTCGATCTTCAGCGGCCGGCCGTTGCGGGTGGTGACCAGGATCCCGTTGCCGAACCCGTCGAACACCGCCGAGGAGGCGTAGGACAGGTCCGTGCCCGGCACGATCCGCTCGGGCTGGTTGACGTAGGGCACCTCGTAATCGCGCCCGCCCTCCGCGCTGCAGGCCGTGAGGCCGCCGAGCGCGAAGGACGCCGCCATCAGCTTGAGGAAGCCGCGCCGCTCCGGGGCGGCGGCGAGCCGGGCGGCCGAGGGGAACTCGGCCGCGAGGTAGTCGCGGAATTCCGGACTGTCGGCGACGGCGTCGAGGCTGCGCCAGAAGCGCGGGCCGTCGCCGCCGGCGAGTTTCTGGCGCAGGGCCGCGATGTCGGATCCGCTGGTCATCGGTGGCAGATCCCGCACTCGGTGAGCCGCGCACCGCCGCGGATATGGTACTCGGCCACGAGCTTCGGCCCCAGCGTCGCCTGGTCGGCCGGCGGCGTCCAGGTCATGTTCCAGACCTGGTCGGGCGTGCGGACGTACTTCTCCGGCGCCCGATGGCAATCGAGGCAGAACTGCATCTCGAAGGCGTTCGCCCGGTAGGTCATCTGCATCGACGTCACGTCGCCGTGGCAAGTCGAGCAGCCGATGCCCTTCGTCACATGCACCGAGTGGTTGTAGTAGACGTATTGCGGCAGCTTGTTCAGCCGCACCCATTCCAGCGGCTTGTCCTGCGCGTAGCTGTCGCGCACCGGCTTGAGCATCGTCGAACCGGTCCAGATCTGCGAGTGGCAGGTCATGCAGGTATGGGTCGGCGGGATGCCGGCGGTGGCCTCCTTGTCGACGGTGGTGTGGCAGTACCGGCACTCGATGCCGAGCTCGCCGGAATGGTGCTTGTGGCTGAAGGGCAGGGGCTGGGCCGGCGCGATGCCGACGCCCGTGACGTAGTTCGAGCGCACGATCCCGGCCGCCAGCACCGGCAGGCCGACCAGGCAGGCCACCCCGGTCATCAGGGCGAGCCGGTAGGTCGCATCCGCGCCGGGGGTGAAAAGCTGCGCCATCAGGCGCTCCCGCACAGGGGGCGGATGCTCCCGCGCGATGCGCAGCGAAACCCGCCGGGCGGGCGGGTCCGGTCGCCGGGATCGATCTGCTCACCCCCTCGCCGCAAGCGTCGCCCCACCGTTGATCCCGGGTTGAAGTGTGCGGTGCACCGGTCCGTCCGCGCAATGCGACCAAAGCGGCCGGCCCTCGCCGACGAACCTAGAGCTTTTCCAGACGGGGGCTAGAACATGGATCACCATGCCGGTCGCCCGTCGCGCCCGGCCCTCGACACTTCCCGCCGGCGGCGCGAAGGCCTATGCGCTGCCTGACCCGTCGGGCGCGCCAGGTCAGGACGATGGGGTCGGAATCCATAGGGGTCCGAGGCAGGTCCGG
>NZ_VRVD01000861.1:0-1610 GCF_008040015.1 Methylobacterium sp. WL18
GGCCTTCGCCGCAGGCCTGCCGGCCCAGGAGACCGACCATGGATGACCCGGATGCCGGTGCGGTCGCCCGCCGGGCGCTGCCGCTCCTCGACCTCACGGACCTGACCGAGACCTGCACCGAGACGAAGATCGACGCGCTCTGCCGGGATGCGCGCGCGGGCGGCGTCGCGGCGATCTGCGTCTGGCCGCATTTCGTGGCGCAGGGCGCGCGGGCGCTCGAGGGCAGCGGCATCCGGGTCGCCACGGTGATCAACTTCCCGGCCGGCGGCGAGGATTGCGCCCGGGCGACCGACGACACCGCGGAGGCCCTGCGCGACGGCGCCGACGAGATCGACCTGGTCCTGCCCTATCGCGCGATCCTGCGCGGCGACGCCGCCACCGCCCGCGACATGGTCGAGGCGGTGCGCGACACCTGCGGGGCCGCCGTGCTGAAGGTGATCCTCGAGACCGGCGAACTCGCCGATCCCGACGTCATCCGGCGCGCCGGGCGGCTGGCGCTGGAGGCGGGGGCCGACTTCCTCAAGACCTCCACGGGCAAGAGCCCGGTCTCGGCGACTCCGGAGGCCGCCGAGGCGATGCTGGCCGAGATTCGAGCCGGCGGCCGGGAGGGCGGCCGGGCGGCGGGCCTGAAGATTTCAGGCGGCCTGCGCAGCGTCGCCGATGCGGGCGCCTACCTGGCGCTCGCCGACCGGATCATGGGGCCGGACTGGGTGAGCCCGAAGACCTTCAGGCTCGGGGCGAGCAGCCTGTTCGGGGCGCTGATCCAGGCGCGGGATTCGTGAGACCCATGCGGCTGCCGCAGGAAACCATCCGGGCCAAGCGCGACGGCCTGGTCCTCGATCCGGAGGAGATCGCGGGCTTCGTCCGGGGCCTCACCGACGGCGCGGTCGGCGAGGGGCAGGCGGCGGCCTTCGCCATGGCGGTGTTCTTCCGCGGCCTGGCGCTGCCGGAACGGGTGGCGCTGACCCGGGCGATGGCCGGATCCGGCGCGGTGCTGACATGGGACCTGCCGGGCCCGGTGCTCGACAAGCACTCCACCGGCGGCATCGGCGACACGGTGAGCTTGGCCCTCGCCCCGATGGTGGCGGCCTGCGGCGGCTACGTGCCGATGATCTCGGGCCGCGGCCTCGGCCATACCGGCGGGACGCTGGACAAGCTCGCCAGCATCCCGGGCTACGACGCCACACCGGGGCTCGACATCTTCCGCCGGGTGGTCGGCCGGGTCGGCTGCGCGATCATCGGCCAGACCGCCGAGCTGGCCCCGGCCGACCGACGCCTCTACGCGATCCGCGACGTCACCGGCACGGTGGAATCCCTCGACCTGATCACAGCGTCGATCCTGTCGAAGAAGCTCGCCGCCGGGCTCGACGGGCTGGTGATGGACGTCAAGCAGGGCTCCGGCGCCTTCATGACGGGCTTGGACGAAGCCCGGGCCCTGGCCGAGAGCATCGTCACGGTGGCCGAGGGCGCAGGCCTGCGCACCGCCGCGCTGATCACCGACATGGACGCGCCGCTCGCCAGCGCCGCCGGCAACGCCGTCGAGGTCGCCTACGCGATCGACTACCTGACGGGGGCGCGCCGCGAGCCGCGCTTCCACGCGGTCACCCTGG
>NZ_VRVD01000862.1:0-1607 GCF_008040015.1 Methylobacterium sp. WL18
GGCCTCGGCGTCGCGGGCGGCGGCATGCGCCTCGGGGACGTTCACGATCCCGGCGTAGCGGCCCTGCGCATCCACGGCGACCACCCGGGAGGGGGAGCCCAGCGGATGCGCGCGCAGGAAGGTCGGCAGCGGCGTGTCCACCGCCACGGTGGCGACGTCCCGGCGCATCAGCCGGCCCACGGTCAGAGAGCGGATCCAGCCGACATCGTGGGGACTGCGGATGGTCTCGCCGCGCAGGTGGAAGCGCCAGGTCGCGAAGGAGTAGCCGAAGATCTTCCGGACGGTCAGCGAGGAGGCGATCACTGCCGCCAGCACGAGCCCGGTGATCGGCAGGCTGCCGGTTATCTCCAGCGCTAGAAACGTCATGGTTAATGGGCCGCCGATGATCGCCACGGCGAGCGCGCTCATGCCGATCACCGCGTAGGCCAGCGGCGTGAGGCCGAAGACCGCCATCGCGGGCAGGAGGTCTGGGGCCAGGGCGGCGAACAGCTTACCGGCGATCGCCCCCAGGAACAGCGACGCGAAGAACAGGCCGCCCCGGAACCCGGAACCGATCGAGATCGCCGTGGCCGTCGCCTTGGCGGCGAACAAGCCGGCCAGAAACGCGGCTCCGTGCCCCTGCCCCTCGGCGGCGAAGTGCATGTGCAGGGCTCCGTGGCCGCCCGAGAGCACCTGCGGCGTCGCGACGAGCGCCAGCGCGCCGACGCACAGCCCCCCGAAGGCGGGACCGGCCGCCCGGGGCAGGCCGGAGGCCTGGACCAGCCGCTCGACCAGGGTGACGCCGCGCATGATCAGGATGCCGAGCAGCGCGCAGATCAGCCCGAGGGCGAGGCTCGGCAGGATCTCGAGGCTGGTGATGTGCGAGGTCGTGACCGCCTGCATGTCGCCGAGATCGACCAGCGGCTGCGTGTGGATCAGCGCCCGAGAGACGAGGTTGCCGCAGAGCGCCGCGACCACCACCGGCGCCAGGGTGGCGATCGAGTAGGTGCCGATGATCAGCTCGAAGGCGTAGAACGCCCCGGCCAGCGGCGCCCCGAAACCCGCCGCGATGGCCCCGGCCGCCCCGCACCCGACCAGGGTCCGCAGGTCGCCCCGGCGGACCTCGAAGGCGATGCCGAGCCGCGAGGCGAGGCCGGAGGCGAGCTGCGTGTAGCCCGCCTCCAACCCCACGGAGGCCCCTGAGCCGTTCGAGATCACGTTCTGCAGGGCAAGGTAGAGGCTGTCCCGCAGGGACATCCGGCCACCGTGCAGGGCATTGGCCTCGATCGGATCGATGGCCGGTCGCTTGCGCGGCCCGCGCAGGTAGTTCGCCACGAGGATCAGCAACCCGAGCAGCACGCCGCCGAGACAGGGGCCGATCAGCAGGAGCGGCGGCGCGACCGCGTCGGCGGCGCTGAGCCGGGTCCCCGCCGGGAGGTGGTAGAGCGTCTCCCGCAGAGCCTGCGTCACCCAGGTCATGGCCGAGACCGCCAGCCCGCTGACGCAGCCCACCACGGTCGCCAGCAGGACGAGCCCGCCCTCGCTGCGCCGGACCAGGCTGCGCAGCCGCCCGGGCGCCA
The DNA here is from genome assembly GCF_008040015.1 of Methylobacterium sp. WL18. NCBI lineage: Bacteria > Pseudomonadati > Pseudomonadota > Alphaproteobacteria > Hyphomicrobiales > Methylobacteriaceae > Methylobacterium > Methylobacterium sp. WL18. Next base: position 1,560 of record NZ_VRVD01000862.1, read on the forward strand.
GGAAGATCCGGGAGCGGGTCCAGCGCCCGCGGGGGCGATGGCCCGGCC
>NZ_VRVD01000863.1:0-1606 GCF_008040015.1 Methylobacterium sp. WL18
GCCGAGGCCCCCCCGGACATCGCCGACATCCTGCAGGAGCTGACCCTGCGCGAGACCCGGGGCTTCTCGTCGGGCTTCGCCCGCACGCTGATGGGCCAGCTCGCCCCGGTCATGGAGATGAGCGCCAAGCCCCACCGGGAGGCGCGCTTCATGGTGCTGCGCTCCCCCGACGTGCCGAGCGTGCTGGTGGAACTCGGCTATCTGTCGAGCAAGCGCGACCTGGAGATGCTGCAATCGCCCGAGTGGCGGGCGGGCGTCACCGGCTCCATGGCCAAGGCGATCGACCAGTTCTTCGGCAACCGCGCGACGCTCAGGCCCGCGCTGATCACGCGACGGTCGGCCGCCGTCGCCCCAGTTTTACCATAGAGTAAGTGTCGATACGGGACGTCCGAACGCCCCGTCGCACCGCCGTTGAACCGGTAATCCGAGGGGGCTTCACGGGAGCGTCCGGGAGCCGACCGCGTCGAGAATGGACGCCCGTGCCGGATGAGCCGAACCCGGCAGGCGGCCGGGCCAGCGACGAGCGGAACACCGGATGCGTCTGATCCTTCGTTTCTTCGGGATCCTGTTCAGCGCCGCCGCGGTGCTGTTCGTGGTCGGCGCCGCGGCCGGCGGCTACTTCTACTGGAAGTACAGCCAGGACCTGCCCGACCACGCCGCGCTCGCCAATTACGAGCCGCCGGTGATGACCCGCATCCACGCGTCGGACGGCTCTCTGCTGGCCGAGTACGCCCGCGAGCGCCGGCTGTACCTGCCGATCCAGGCGATGCCGAAGATCGTGGTCGCGGCCTTCCTGTCGGCCGAGGACAAGAACTTCTACAAGCACGGCGGCATCGATCCCGAGGGGATCGTGCGCGCGTTCCTGACCAATGCCAAGTCGGGCAAGCGCCAGGGCGCCTCGACCATCACCCAGCAGGTCGCCAAGAACTTTTTGCTGTCCTCCGAGCAGACCTATGACCGCAAGATCCGGGAGGCGCTGCTGGCTCTGCGGATCGAGGCGGCCTACTCCAAGGACAAGATCCTGGAGCTGTACCTCAACGAGATCTTCTTGGGGACGATCGTTCCCGGCCGGAACCTGCATGGGGTCGCGGCCGCCGCGCTCGACTACTTCGGCAAGTCGGTCCACGAGCTGACCATCAACGAGGCCGCCTACCTCGCCGCGCTCCCGAAGGGGCCGAACAACTACCACCCCTACCGCAAGACCCAGGCGGCTTTGGACCGCCGCAACGAGATCATCCGCCTGATGGCGGAGAACAGCTACATCACCAAGGAAGAGGCGGACGCGGCCAAGAAAATGCCGCTCGGGGTCAACCCGCGGGTCGCCTTCCCGAACGCCGCCAACGCCAACTACTTCACCGAGGAGGTCCGGCGCGAGATCTCCGAGCGCTACGGCGAGAAGAAGCTCTACGAGGGCGGCCTCTCGGTGCGCGCCACCCTCGACCCGAAGATGCAGGCTTGGGCCCGCAAGGCCCTGGTCGACGGCCTGGTGCGCTACGACCAGGCCCATGGCTGGCGCGGCGCCGTCACCAAGGTCGACCTGACCGGGCGCGACTGGGGCATGGCGGCGGCCGAGGTCCCGGCGCTCGGCGACGTGGCGCCCTGGCGG
>NZ_VRVD01000864.1:0-1599 GCF_008040015.1 Methylobacterium sp. WL18
CGCCCACCGGCCGGCCCGGAGACGCCCGGATCCCCGGAGACCATGCCGGCGGAGGCGGTGCCATCCCCGGAGGGTCGGCGGGATGCGCCCGCCGGGCCGGAACCCGCGGAGATCCAGGCCGCCCTGGCCGAGCATCTCGCGGTCTACGACCGGCTGTTCGAACGCGCCGCCACCGACACCGCCTCGGTCACCGTCGAGACCGAGGCCGCCGCCTACGACATCATGACCAGCCTGCGCGAGGTCGACGGCGCGATGACCGAGCTGCTGTCCTTCCTCGACCTGTCCGGCTCCAACGCCCGGGTGATCGAGATCGTCGACCAGACCGACCAGCAGCTCACCGCGAACCGCCAGCTGATCGGCGACTTCCTGGTCCGGCGCGACCAGGACGTGGTGGAATGCCGGCAGCGGCTCGACGAGCTCGACGTCGCCACAGCGCAGCTGACCCGGGCCACCGACGGCGTGCAGACCATCGCCCGCCAGACCAACCTGCTCGCCCTGAACGCCACCATCGAGGCGGCCCGGGCCGAGAAGGCCGGCGCGGGCTTCGCCGTGGTCGCCAAGGAGGTCAAGGAACTCTCCAACGCCTCGGCCGACACCGCGACCCGGATCGCCCGGGACCTCGCCGCCTTACGCGAATCCATCCGGGAGAACTTCTCCACCCTGGTGACGAACCGGGTCGAAGATGAGCGCGGGGAATTGATGAAGATCGCCGCGGCGATCGCCAGCCTGACCGAGAACATGGAGCGCCTGGTCGCCCATCAGCGCGACACGCTGGTGAAGGTCCAGGACGAGAGCGCCCGCATCGCGCAGCCGATCGTCCGGCTGATCGGCTCGATCCAGTTTCAGGACGTCACGCGGCAGCGTCTTCAGCATCTCGAAGGTATTTTCGCGGCGGCGCGCACGCATCTCCACGCGCTGGATCTATCGAATCCCTTGACGAAATCTTGGCCCGACGTTAAGTCTTTCGCGGACATCGCGCTCTCGGAAGGTTCTTCACCTCCGAAAAGCAACGCGCATGTCACGAACGATATCGAATTGTTTTAGGAATTGGTGACATACGAATATTACTAACGCGCATGCGTCCTTTAATCAGGTCTTCCGATGCGCAACTCCAGCAGACACGTCGGGAGGATTGATCGATGGCATCGATCCTCCTGACGGATGACGTGCCGGTCGTCAGGATGACGGTCCGGCGGTTTCTCGAGCGCGGTCAGCACCGGGTCGAGGAATGCGGCTCCGCCGCCGAGGCGGAGACGCTGCTGAGCGGCCGGCCGTTCGACCTCCTCGTCACCGACCTGTGGATGCCCGGCCGGGACGGCCTGACGCTGATCGGCTGGGTCAAGGCGAACAGGCCCGGCCTGCCGATCATCGCGATCACCGGCGGCGCCCCGCGGGCGCCGCAGCTCTTCTCGATGGAAGAGGCCGCGCGCGTCGGCGCCGACCGCGTGCTCATGAAGCCGGTCGGCATGCAGGAGCTCCTGGCCGCCGTCTCCGCCCTCGCCCCATCGGCCGCCAAGGAATGACCGAACTCATGCACGGCGTCGGACAAATCCTTCTCCAGAACCGGGCGGGCGTGCTGGACGCCTGGCTCGCGCACCT
>NZ_VRVD01000865.1:0-1595 GCF_008040015.1 Methylobacterium sp. WL18
GCCGAGACCCCGAGCCGGCCCTGGCGGAGATCGAGCGGCGTCTCGGCGGCCGCCTCGGGGTCTCGGCCGGGACGCAGGAGCGCGTGCTCCTGAGCCACCGGGCGGACGAGCTGTTCCCGATGTGCAGCACGTTCAAGGCCCTCGCTGTCGCGGCCATCCTGGCGCGGGTCGATGCGGGATCGGAATCCCTGGACCGGGCCGTCGGCTTCGGGCCGGGCATCCTTCTGAGCTACGCGCCGGTGACACGGAAGGTCGTGGAGGCCGGCGGCGGCACCGGGCGGATGACGATCTCCGACCTCTGCGCCGCCGCGATCGTGTGGAGCGACAACAGCGCGGCCAACCTGCTGCTCACAGCCCTGGGCGGCCCCGAAGCGCTGACTGTCTGGCTGCGCGGCACCGGCGATACCCGCACCCGCCTCGACCGGGACGAGCCGACCCTGAACACCGCGTTGCCGGGGGATCCGCGCGACACCACCAGTCCGGAGGCGATGCGCCAGACCCTCGGGCGCGTCCTGCTCGGGCCTGTCCTGTCGGCGGCCTCGCGCGGGCAGCTGGAGGCCTGGATGGTCGGGTGCCAGACGGGGGCCAAGCGCCTGCGCGGGGGGCTCCCGCCGGACTGGATCGTCGGCGACAAGACCGGCAGCGGCGACAACGGCACGTTCAACGACGTGGCGATCCTCCGACCGTCGGGATCCCCGCCCGGGCGTGCGCCGGTCCTGGCCTGCGTGTACGTTACCGGGGCTACGGCCCCCGCGGCGGCTGTCGAGGCAGCCTATGCCGAAATCGGCCGGCTCATGGCCGCCCGAGTGGGCGCCCCCTGATCCGAGATTGCAGCGGCGCATCGTCTTTTCCCGAAAGCCGGTGGCCACCGTTCGAGACGATGCCCGATGGCGAAGACGCCTGCCACCAAGACCACCCGGGCGACCCTGGCCCTCGACAAGGCCGGGATCCGCTACAGCCTCCACGCCTACGCTTACGATCCGGATGCCCCGCGCATCGGCCTGCAGGCCGCACAGGCGCTGGGCGTCGAGCCCGCCCGGGTGCTGAAGACCCTGATGGCGGCGGTGGATGGGCGGACGGTCTGCCTCCTAGTGGCCTCCGACACGGAGGTCTCGATGAAGCGGGTGGCGGCGGCCTTCTCCGGCAAGGCGGCGGCGATGCTCAAGCCCGCGGATGCCGAGCGCCTCACCGGCTACCATGTCGGCGGCATCAGCCCACTGGGACAGAAGCGGGTTTTTCCGACCGCGATCGATGCGGGTTCGCTGTCGGACCCGGCCGCCGAGATCCACGTGAACGGCGGCGGGCGCGGCCTGCAGATCCGTCTCACCGAGGGTGACCTCGCGGCCGCGCTGACGGCCCTGGTGGTGCCGCTGACCTGATCGCTCCCAGGGATCACACAGGGATCGCCCCAAGGGTAAGTCGCCGTTTACCCTGTTGCGGCACCCTGGGCCGGGATTCGGGACGGGTTCGGCATGCGAGTGACGGCACGGCAGCGACGCGGGGCATGCGGGACGCACGGGATCGGGACAGTGCTCGGTCTCACCCTGCTGGCCGCAGGGGCCGGCGCCCGCGCGGCCGACCTCGACGTCCGGGGC
>NZ_VRVD01000866.1:0-1579 GCF_008040015.1 Methylobacterium sp. WL18
CTGCCCACCGGACCTTCCTGCCCCTGTTGGCCCCGCTCGCCCTGCGCACCCATGGGGCCCTCGGCCCCCGGCGTTCCGGGCGGTCCCATCGCGCCCGGCGGGCCGGGCTCACCCCTGATTCCCGCCTCGCCGCGCGGACCGGGCGGACCTGGGAGGCCCGGCGCCTGCTGGCCGCATTCCCCGACCACAATGCTGCGCGCCTGCTTGGTTGTCCGCAGCGTCGCGATGCAAGTGGCCGGATGATAGACGACGTGAAACTCGAAATAACCGCGGGTATCGGTGCGCTGCGAGAACTTCCCGTCCAGGGTGATCTCGGCGTCGGGTTCGCCGGCATTGCCCAGCACCCAGAGGTCGCCGGCAGTGATTTTCGCGGCCTCGATACGCATGTCGGCTTTCGCCGGAGCGATCCAGAGCAAAGACCCTACGAATATTGGCACCATGGCGCATCGCCGGCGCGATAGACTCATGTCGGGTCTCGCGAGCTTCATGTCGGCAGAATGCCATTCGCTTCTGAATTCGCAATAACGCGCGAGAATTTTGATGTGAAAAGCTCCGTTTTAGCGGTGTATCCGGCCGAATTCGGTATTCGCATGCCAGGCATCCGCAATATGGCCGATGAATGGCCGCGTCCGTCGGCGGTCTATGCCATCGAGCAGGTGTGATCGCGCACAGCCCGGTATCCGGGTTCGCGGCACTGCCCGCGTGGTCCGAGCGCGGCCGTGCCGCATCGCGAGAGCGGTTCCGGTTCCCATGGTCAGGGCGCCGGGACAGGGTGGAGCGACCGGGGCGCGAACGGAGGCGTCGCCCTAAGTCCTTGTTCTGACACCGTTGCCCGCGCCGGGCTCGCGGTCGCGTCGGTCCTGCGCGCTTCACGGTGGACGACCGGGGGCTGGTCGTCGGGACTGCTGCTTTTTCCGATGCAACGGTTTCGGCCCCTTGTTCGTTTGGGGTGTCGCGGCATTGCACCATGAGCGCCAGGCCGTCCGATTCGACCCGTGGCCGGTACCCGCCAGGTATGCCGAGCCCGATTGTGCGGCGCACAATCAAACATTGCGTAAGTTGTTGTTCGAGCCGTTGTTTCGGTCGAACCCCCTGGGGGATTCCGTAGCAACTACTGAACGTCAGGTTCGCCCGACAACCCGGCGCGCGACGGCTTAATCCCCGCCACATATGCGTTTTTTTACAAAGATAACCTGTTTAAGGGGGCTAATTAAAATATCTGACAGCTTGTCAGCCCAATTTGCCCCGTCTATAAGGCCCGAAGTAACTAATCATTAACCACCCGCCATTGGCCTCAACCGAGGAGCTGAGACCATGCAGGGTCGTACCGAATCCCAGATGTCCGAGGGCGCCTCTGCGCCGCACCATAGGGTTGAGATGTCGAACGTGGCCGATCAGATTGCCGGTCAGGTGAGCGAGGCGGCCGAGGCTGTTGCGGAGGCGGTTCTGCCGGAGACGCCGTTCGTGGCGCGGGGGCTTCGGCTCGACTGGGCGGCCAAGCGCGGGCTCGACATCGGGGTGGCGGCGACCGCGCTGTTCCTGCTGCTGCCGCTGATGCTGCTGATCGCCGTGCTGGTCT
>NZ_VRVD01000867.1:0-1578 GCF_008040015.1 Methylobacterium sp. WL18
CGTGGGACGCGGCGCAACCAGCGCGCGCTCGGGCTGCGCCCCGACCGGGCTTCTCGTTCCCATGCTGCGATCCACGCCCCGAACGCCACAGGCGGGCGCCCACCGGGGTCGCGGGGCCTCGCGGCATGGGAACAGCACGGGGTCGGAAAACGATCCCGCGCGGCTCGCGGATCCGTGAGCGAGGGTTGCAGCTGCCCCGCTTACGCCCCCTGAACCCCGGCCCGGGCCACCTCGCCCACGTCCTTCAACTCGGGGAGAGACCAGCACATCTGCATCACCCGCCTGGCCTGGGCCTCCGGCAGTACCCCGGCGGCGAGGTCGGTGAACTTCGCCTCCAGCTGCGCGTCCGACATCGGCGTCTCGACGCTGCCGATCGCGTGCTCGATCCGGCGGTGGAAGCTCCGTCCATCGGTGAGCGTCACGGTCATGTCGACCTGGGCGGCGTCGATGCCCGGCGTGATCACCGGCACCACCTTCTGGCGCAAAGCCACCACGCGCGGGTCGTTCACGGCCCGGTCGCTGAACTGCTTCTCGCCGCCCGCGCCCTCCACGAGGGCGATCGCGGCCGCGTGGTAGATACTGAACTTGCCCTCCAGGCCGGTCTTCGGCGCAGTCTTGCCGGTCAGCTCCAGCACCAGCGGGTGGACCTTGAGGTCGACCCGGGCGATGTCCTCCGGCCGGACGTGGTCCTGGTCGCGGATCTGCACGCCGGCATCGATCGTCGGGTGCATGACGATCCCACAGGCGAACGGCTTGTAGGTGTTGAGCAGGGCCTCGTAGCGGGTGCCGAGGCCGTCGGTGATCTCGGACCAATCCTGCTTGGTCGAGATGGTGTTGGCCCAGCCGCGCTTGGCCTCGATCATGCCGTCCGAGGAGGTGAAGCCCTTGGCGGCCAGGATCGCCGCGAACAGGCCGTTCGACGCCGCCCGGCCCGGGTTGAAGCTCTTGTTCATGGAGCCGAACGATTCGCGCAGGCCCACCGGCTGCGAGGCGGCGAGCCCCAGCGCGTAGACCATCTGCTGCACGGTGAGCCCCATCAGCTTGCCGACGGCCGCAGCGGCACCGAACGGCCCGCAGGTGCCCGTGATGTGCCAGCCGGCATCGTAGTGGTTCGGGTAGACCGCGTTGCCGATCCGGCACTCGGTCTCGATCCCGACCACCAGCGCGTCGAGGAAGTCCCGGCCCGAGACCGGCTTCATCTGGGCATAGGCCAGGATCGCCGACGCGACCGGGCCGGCCGGGTGGATGATCGTCTTGAGGTGGGTGTCGTCGAAGTCGAAGATGTGGCTCGCCACGCCGCTCAGGAAGGCGGCGTTCATGATGTCGAACCGCTCCGACCGGCCGAACAGCCCGGCCTGCGGCGGCCCCGAGAACGGCTGCAGCGCCGAGACCGCCACGTCCACGGTCTCGTGGTGGGAGCCGCCGATCGCCACACCGACCCAGTTGAGGAAGCTGCGCACGCCCTCACGGCGGACATTCTCCGGCAGGGTGTCGTAGGACGAGGCCAGGATCCACTGCGCGAGGATTTTCGTGACGGGCGGCGGCGCCTTGGCGGCCGGCGTCTTCGCGGGCTCGGCG
>NZ_VRVD01000868.1:0-1575 GCF_008040015.1 Methylobacterium sp. WL18
CCCTGGTCTGGCGCCTCGTGGACGAGCGCGGCGCGGCGCGCGAGGGCCGGGCCAACCTGCAGGGGGCGGAGCCGGGCCAGGGTGCGGGCTTCGAGCTGCCGCCGCTGACCCCGGGCTACCACCGCCTCACCGTCCAGGCCGGCCGGATCCGGGCCGAATCCTGGGTGATCGCCGCGCCCCAGCGCTGCTGGCGCCCGCGGCCCTACACGGAGGAGGGCGCCTCCGACTGGGGCATGGCCGCCCAGCTCTACGGCCTGCGCTCGGCCACCAACATCGGCATCGGCACCTACGCGGATGCCGGCGAGGCCGCCCGCGAGGCGGCCCTGCGCGGGGCGGCGTTCCTCGGCTTGAGCCCGGTCCACGCCCTGTTCGGCTCCGACCGGACCAAGATCTCGCCCTACTCGCCGTCCTCGCGGCTGTTCCTCGAGACCCTCTTCATCGCGCCGCGCAGCCTGCCGGGGCTCGCCGGCTCAAGGGCCGAGGCGCTGCTCGCCGAGCGCGCCGAGGCGATCACGGCGCTGCGCGAGGCGGCGCTCGTCGACCACCAGGGCGTGGCCGACATGCTCGACCCGGTGCTGCGCGCCCTCTGGCTCGAATCCCCGGCCCGGGCCGGCACCGACGCGGACTTCGAGCGCTTCCGCCAGGAGGGCGGCGTCGACCTCGCCGCCCACGCGGTGTTCGAGGCCCTGTCCGAGCATTTCCGGCAGCAGGGCGCCCATTGGCTGGGCGACTGGCCGGAGGAGTACCGCCGCGCCGGAACCGACGCGGTCGTGGCCTTCGCGGCCGAAAAGGCCGAGGCGGTGGGCTACCACGCCTGGCTGCAATACCTCGCCGACCGCCAGCTCGCGGCGGCCTCCGCGACGGCGCTCACGGCCGGCATGCGGGTCGGGCTCTACCGCGACCTCGCGGTGGGCGCCGACCGGGGCGGCTCCGAGATCTGGTCCCATCCCGAGCGCTTCGCCGACCGGGTCTCGATCGGCGCGCCCCCGGACCTGCTCGCCCCCAAGGGTCAGAACTGGGGCCTGCCCGCCTTCGACCCGCTGGAGATGGAGCGCGACGGCCTCGCGGCGTTCCGGGCCCTGGTCCAGGCCAACATGCGCCATGCCGGCGCGATCCGCATCGACCACGCCTTCCAGCTCGCAAGGCTGTTCCTGATCCCGCTCGGGGCCGGCGCCCATGCCGGCGCCTACGTGGCGATGCCGTTCGAGCCGATGCTGGCGGTGCTGCGGCTGGAGAGCCACCGCAACAAGTGCCTGGTCATCGCCGAGGATCTCGGCACCGCGCCCGAGGGTTTTTCCGACGCCCTGATGCGGGCCGGCGTGCTCAGCTACCGGATCCTGGCCTTCGAGCGGGAAGGGGACGGACGGTTCAAGGCCCCCTCCGCCTACCCGCGCGACGCGCTCACCGCCATCACCACCCACGACCTGCCGACCTTCGTCGGCTGGTGGCGCGGGGTCGACACCGACACCCGCCAGTCGCTGGGCCTGTACGACCAGGACCGCGCCGAGGCCGAGCGCGGCGAGCGGGTGGTCGAGCGCCGCCGCCTCACCGAGGCGCTGGCCGGGGAGCAGCTCC
>NZ_VRVD01000869.1:0-1559 GCF_008040015.1 Methylobacterium sp. WL18
GCCCTCCGGCGGCGTCGAGGCCCGCCAGGAAGCCCGCGAGCCACGCGCGCTGCACGGGCGTCGCGCTGCCGAGCACGGCATCGAGGCTGGCGCGCTCGCCGTCGCCGAACGGGGCGGTGCGCGGAAGGAGATTCTGGCGTGCCATCAGGGGACCATGTCGTGGCCTACGGGGCCGGTGTCAATCGAAAACGTTCTTTTTGCAGAACGCGCCTGAACTAGGATATTGCATTCGTTGCGCCGCAAAAAAAGAGAAGATCATTCTCCAACCACGGCGAGGACCGGGCCGGTGCCGGGGAGGTGGCGCCCGGTTTTCGGGGGTGCCGGGAGCGGCAGGGCGGTGGTGGACTTCACCTTCTCCATGGCGAATCGCGAGGTGACGTTCTTCAACGGCAGCACCGCGATAAGCTGCTTGTAGAAGCTGTCATAGGCCTGCATGTCGGCAACCACGACGCGCAACATATAATCCACGTCGCCGGCCATCCGGTAGAATTCCAGCACCTCCGGCATGGCCGAGATGGTCGCAGCGAAGCGCTGAAGCCATTCCTGGGAGTGGTCGGCGGTCTCGATCGAGACGAACACGGTGAGGCCGAGGCCCAGCTTGACTGGGTCGAGCACCGCCACCCGCCGGTCGATCACGCCGTCGGCCTCCAGCTTCTGGATGCGCTTCCAGCATGGGGTCTGGGACAGGCCGACGCGCTCGCCGATCGCCGCGATGGAGAGGGTCGCGTCCGCCTGGAGCAAGGCGAGAATCTTGAGATCGATGGCGTCCAAAGTCGTCTCCGTGGGATCCTTCCACGCTGGGCCGCGCGCGGGGAGTTTAGGCGTTTCTGAGGGCCGCCGAGAAGAATCTTTTGTCGTGCGGGGTCTCGGGTGCGGAGGAACAGGGTGCGCCACCGCACGCCAGGCCACCCGGATATGCCCGACAAGCACCCCGAGCCGCCTTGACTTCGTTCGTTATAGCGAACATTTCGACCCTTCGACAACTGGGTGCGGCGTGATCCGCGCCCTTATCCCACGCACCAACCTCAGGACATGTCGCGATGACCCGTCCGGACCGAACGATGGCCGAGTCCCTGTCCGAGCGGCTGTCCGGGCTCGACCTGCCAGGTCGCCTCCACCTGATCGCCGCCGAGGTCCCGGGCCGGCTCGTGTTCACCACGAGCCTCGGCGTCGAGGACCAGGCGCTGACCCACGGGCTGGCGATGGCCGGGCTGGCGAAGGGCCGCGTCGAGATCGTCACCCTCGATACCGGCCGGCTGTTCCCGGAGGCCTATGACACCTGGGCCGAGACCGAATCGGCCTACGGGATCCGGATCGGCGCCTACGCGCCGGAGCGGACCGCCGAGGAGGCGTTCGTCCGCGACGAGGGCATCAACGGCTTCCGGCGCTCGGTGGCGGCCCGGCAGGCCTGCTGCGGGTTCCGCAAGGTCGAGCCGCTCGGCCGGGCGCTGGGCGGCGCGGGCGGCTCGGCCGTGCGGCACCCGCCGCCGGCCTGGCGGGCCGGCCCCGCGCGGCGGGAGCCGTTGATGCCCGCGTCGCGGGCGGCCGCCGCCTCGGGG
>NZ_VRVD01000086.1:0-11831 GCF_008040015.1 Methylobacterium sp. WL18
CAGCCGCCACAACCCCACCCTCCGGGACGCCTACCTGCGCCTGCGCGCCGCCGGAAAGAAGCCCATCGTCGCCATCACCGCACTCATGCGACGCCTCATCGTCATCGCAAACGCACGCCTACGCGACGCCTACGCGCAAACCGCCGCCAACTGAGTTGATGACAGGGTGGATGTTTGAGTGCCGCAAGTAACGACCCGCGTCTTGAAAGTCCTCGAGTCCGATTAGTAATCGCTCATTTTGCAGAGGGGCTGGAGGATGCCACCTCACCCCACCGCCTCAACCAGCCGCTTGCGCTGCACCTTGCCGTTGGCGGTTCGGGGCAGGGCGTCGAGAAAGCGGATCTCCCGCGGGCGCTTGTAGGCGGCGAGCCGCGCCTCGCACCAGGCGAGCAGGGCCTCGGCGTCGGGCTCGGCGCCGGGCTGGAGCACCACGAAGCCGCAGATCACCGAGACGTCGGCGCGCACCGGCAGCTCGGCCACCCCGACCTCCGCCACGGACGGATGAGCCGAGAGCACGACTTCGACCTCGTTCGGCGAGACCCGGTAGCCCATGGCCTTCATCAGGTCGTTGTTGCGGCCCTCGAACCAGACGTAGCCGTCGGCATCGAGCCGGGCGAGGTCGCCGCCGACGAACCAGTCGCCGCGCATCACCTCGGCCTCCTCGTCGGGGCGGTTCCAGTACCCGAGCATCAGCGCGGGCTCGGAGCGGTGCACCGCCAGGAGGCCGGTCTCACCGGCCGGCAGCGGCACGGGCTCCCCCTCCACCGGCAGGATCGCCACGCGCCGGCCGGGCTGCGGCCGGCCCGGGGAGCCCGGGCGCACCGGTATGGTGGGGCCGCTGGAGATGTAGGTCGAGATCTCGCTCATCCCGAGCGCCTCGTAGAGCGGCTTGCCGGTCGCGCGAGTCCAGGCGTCGAATAGCTCCACAGACAGGGGCTCGCCGGCGGTGCAACCGTGGCGCAGGCTCGACAGGTCGTGGCTTTCGAGGGCGCCGTACTTCAGGATCTGACGGTAGAGGGTCGGGACCGCGGCGAACAGGGTGGCGCTGTACGCCGCGATCAGGCGCGGCCAGACCGACGGGTCGCGGGGGCCGTTGTAGAGCACCGCGGTGGCACCCACCGACCACGGATCGCTCAGGCCGACGCCGAGCGTGTAGGTCCAGTTCATGGTGCCGGCATGCAGCATCACGTCGGACTCGCCGAGCCCGATCCAGTGCGCGACCATGGGCCAGCGGCCGTAGGCCGCCCGGTGGGCATGGAGCACCCCCTTGGGCCGGCTGGTCGTGCCGGAGGTGTAGATCAGCATCGCCGGGTCGTCGGCGGCGGTGTCGGCGTAGTCCGGCAGCGGCGGGACGCCCTTCAGGGCGGTGATTGCGGCGGCGTCGAGCAGGATGCGGCCCCCCAGGGCCTCGGGCGGCACCGTGCACCCGCCGCCGACCACGACCGCCCGGGCGCCGGAATTCTCCATCAGAAAGGCGGCCTCGCCCTCGGTCAGCTGGGGCGAGGACGGCAGGGCCACCAGGCCCGCGGCCAGGGCGCCGAAATAGACCAGGACGTAGCCGGCCTCGTTGCCCATCCGGATCATCACCCGGTCGCCGGGCGTCAGCCCGAGCCCGAGCAGCCCCGCCGCGATGCTGCGCACCGCCCGGTCGACCTCGCCGAAGCTGAGCCGGCTCGCGGTGCCGTCGCCGACCAGCACCAAAGCGGTCTTGTCCGGGCGCAGCCGCGCGTTCTCGGCCAGACAGTACCGGGCCGCGTTGAAGCGGGCCGGGGGGTGGCGATCATGGGGCCGGAGGGCGTCGGACAAAGGGCGTTCCCCGCGTCTTGGGTTTTGCCCGGGTGTCCCGCATCGGCGCGCCACCCGTCAACCGTGGGTGAGGCGAACGCCGATGCGGACCGCGTCAGGTCCGGCGCTGGGCCTGGCCCTCCTGCTCCTCGAAGCCCTTGAGCACCTTGTCGAGGGTCATGGGATACTCGCGGATCCGGATGCCGGTGGCGTTGTGGATCGCGTTGGCGAGGGCGGCCCCGGCGCCGCAGATGCCGAGCTCGCCGAGCCCCTTGCTCTTCAGCGGATTCGTCTTGTCGTCGAGCTCCGGCAGGAACACCGCGTCGATCACCGGCACGTCGGCATGGACCGGCACGTGGTACTCGGCCATGTCGTGGTTGACGAAGAAGCTGTAGCGGGGATCGACCACCGCATCCTCCATCAAGGCCGCGCCGACGCCGAAGGTCATGCCGCCGATCGCCTGGCTCCGCGCAGTCTTCGCGTTGAGGATGCGGCCGCCGGTGAAGACACCCAGCATTCTGCGAAGCCTGATCTCCCCGGTATCGGCATCGACGCCGACTTCCGCGAAGTGTGCGCCGTAGGAGTACTGCGAGAATTTCTGCTTCATCTCCCCAGGCTTGATCTCTCCGGCGGCTTCCAGACCGGTGCCGGCGAGGTCTTTCAGCGATTCCGTGCGGTTGCCCGAGGTCACGGCGCCGTCCCGGAAAGTCGCGCCCTCCGGGTTCAGGTCGCCCGCCTTCAGCAGCGCCTGCCTGAGGTTGTCGCAGGCGACGTAGAGCGCGGAGCCCGCCGATCCGGCCCCGAAGGAGCCTCCGGATCCGGCCGCGAAGGGGAAGTCGGTATCGCCCATCTCAACCCGGACCCGCTCAACCGGAAGCCCCAGCATCTCGCCGGCGATCTGGGTCAGGATCGTGTAGGTGCCGGTGCCGGGATCGGTCATGGCCATGCGCACGACCAGCACCCCGTCGGGCCCGAGCCGCACCTTGGCGGAGGACGGCATCAGCGGGTTGAGCCGGGCGGCGGCTGACATGCCCATGCCGACGAGCCAGTTGCCCTCGCGCCGGCTGCCCGCCGCCTGGCGCATGTCCCAGCCGAACAGCCGTGCGCCCTCGCGCATGCAGGGCACGAGCTGGCGCGTGGAGAACGGCACCTGCTTCTCGGGGTCCTCGGCGGGCTCGTTGCGCACCCGCAGTTCGACGGGGTCGATCTTCAGGTGCTCGGCCAGCTCGTCCATGGCGCATTCGAAGGCGAGCTGCCCCACCGCCTCGCCTGGCGCGCGCATGGCCGAGGCGATCGGCATGTTCAGGTTGACGAGCCGGTGGCGCGTCACCCGGTTCTGCGCCGCGTAGAGCGAGCGGGTGACGTTGGCGGAGGTCTCGAAGAAGCCATCGCCCTCGGCGGTGTCGGACCACGATTCGTGCCCGATCGCCGAGAGACGTCCGTCCTTGTCGGCTCCCAGGCGGATCCGCTGGATCGTGTCCGTGCGGTGGGTCGCGACGTGGAATTCCTGCTGCCGGGTCATCGCGACCTTCACGGGCCGCCGGATCACCTTGGAGGCCAGGATCGCCAGGGTCGCCTCCGGCTGGACCTGCAGCTTCGCGCCGAAGCCGCCGCCGATATACGGGCTGACGATCCGCACCTTCTCGGGCGCCAGCTTAAGCACCGAGCCCAGCGCCTTCTGGCCGCGGTTCGGCATCTGGTTGGCGGTGTGCAGCACGACGCCGTCGCCCTCCCAGGAGGCGATCGTGGCGTGCGGCTCCATCTGGGCGTGGATCTGCGGCGGCGTGGTGTATTCGACGTCGAGCTTCACGGGTGCCGCCGCGAAGGCCGTATCGAAGTCGCCGAGCTTCGAGTCCGGCGGCGAGTTCACGGGCTTCGGCTCGTAGGCTGCCGCCATGTTGTCCTTGAGCAAGCCCTTGGGCTTGGCCGCGTCGTATCGGACCTTGACCAGCATGGCGGCCGCCCGGGCCTGCTCGAAGGTCTCGGCGACCACGAACGCCACGGGCTGACCGTAGAACTTGACGTCTGTGCCCTGGAGCTGCGGCCAGACCTGCTCCTTCTTCTCACCTTGCTCCGGCACGTTCTCGTGGGTCAGGACCAGGATCGTCCCCGGGGCCCGGCGCGCGGCCTCCGCGTCGATCGCCCGGATCGTGCCGGCCGCGATGGTCGCCGGGACGATGTACCCGTAGGCCGGGTTCTTGAGCGCCCTGGTCTCGTAGGCGTAGGGCGCGTGCCCGGTGACCTTCAGCGGCCCGTCGACCCGGTCCAGCGGCTTCCCGACGAGGCCGTCGGGACGGTCGTCGAGGGGCGTCCGGCCGATCGGCTGGTTCATCTCCATGGGACTTGTCCTTGCCGGGTTCTTTACGCGCGGGTCGCCTGCGCCATGACGGCGCGCAGGGTCCGCCGCGTCAGCGGGATCTTGAAGTCGTTGGCGCCGTAGCCGCGGGCGCCCTTCAGCACCGCGTCGGCGGCGGCATCGGCGGAGCCGGTCCGCACCAGCGCCTCCTCGGCCTCGGCCACGCGCCAGGGCTTGTGCGCCAGGCCGCCGAAAGCGAGCCGCGCCATGGTCGGCTTGCCCCCCTCGGCATTCGCGATGATTGCGGCCACCGACACGGTCGCGAAGGCGTAGGACGCCCGGTCGCGGACCTTGCGGTAGATGTGCTGGCCGGCCACAGGCTTCGGCAGGGTCACCGCGGTGATGATCTCGCCCTTGCGCAGGTCGGTCTCGATCTGCGGCGTGTCGCCCGGAAGCCGGTGGAAGTCGGCGATCGGGATGCTCCGCGCCTGCCCGGCCGGATCCATGGTCTCGACGGTGGCGTCGAGCGCCCGAATCGCGACGTTCATGTCGGACGGGTTGGTGGCGATGCAGGCCTCGCTCGTCCCGAGCACCGCCATGATCCGGTTGAAGCCGCCGATCGCCGAGCAGCCCGAGCCGGGCTCGCGCTTGTTGCAGGGCATCGCGGTGTCATAGAAGTAATAGCAGCGCGTCCGCTGGAGCAGGTTGCCGGCGGTGGTCGCCTTGTTGCGCAACTGGCCCGAGGCGCCGGCGAGCAGGGCCTTCGCCAGAACCGCGTAATCCTTGCGCACCCGCGCGTCCGCAGCGAGGTCGGAGTTGCGCACCAGTGCCCCGATGCGCAGGCCGCCCTCCGGCGTCGCTTCCACTTTGTCGAGGGGCAGCCGGTTGACGTCGATCAGCGTCGCCGGGGTCTCGATCTGGAGCTTCATCAGGTCGAGCAGGTTGGTGCCGCCGGCGATGAACTTCGCATTCGGCCGCTCGGCCGCGAGCTTGGCTGCGTCCTGCACGGTGGCCGGACGCTCGTAGGTGAAAGCCTTCATGTCCGCCCCCTCAGAGGTTGCTGGCGGCGGTATCGCGGATCGCCGCGACGATGTTCGGGTAGGCACTGCAGCGGCAGATGTTGCCGCTCATCCGCTCGCGGATCTCGTCGTCGCTGAGGCTCGGGGTGGACGCGATATCCTCGGTGACGTGGCTGGGCCATCCCGCCTTCGCCTCGCTCAGCATGCCGACGGAGGAGCAGATCTGGCCGGGCGTGCAGTAGCCGCACTGGAAGCCGTCATGCGCGATGAAGGCGGCTTGCATCGGGTGAAGCGTGTCTCCGGTCGCCAGGCCCTCGATCGTCGTGATCGCGTGGCCATCGTGCATCACTGCCAGCGTCAGGCAGGAATTGATCCGCCGGCCATCCACCAGAACCGTGCAGGCACCACACTGGCCGTGGTCACAGCCCTTCTTGGTGCCGGTGAGGGCAAGGTGCTCCCGCAGGGCGTCGAGCAGGGTCGTGCGCGTGTCCAGGGCCAAGTCGCGTGCCTCGCCGTTGATCGTGAGGCGCACCGGCATCGTCTGCGGGGCTGGATCACCCGGTGCCGCGGCCGCGGCGGACGCCGGCCGGAGCCCGAGGGCACCGAATGCCCCGGCTGCGGCGCAGCCTTCCACGACAGCGCGACGCGTGAGAGCGAACGGCTTCGTCGGAGTGTCGTCTGTCATGCTGCTATCCCGCCCATGCGCGACGCTCACGGCGAGGCGCAGCCTGGAATTCAATGTCCCAACGTCAGCGCCCGTGGATTAGATCCGATCCAGACTGCGCCCCTTCACCGCGGCCATTCCCCGTGGCGTATGATCTCTGCCCTGGTCGATCCCTCGGTCCGATCCAGGTGAAACGGGCGGAACACATCGTCCGGAGTGCTCAGTATGGCCGTCACTGTCCCGACCTTGCCCCTCAACGATGGGCGCCGCATCCCGCAGATCGGCTTCGGATGCTGGCAATTGTCGGAGTCCCAGGCTCCCGATCTCGTCGGCCACGCACTCAGCGCGGGGTATCGCCTGATCGACACCGCCGCCGCCTACGGCAATGAGGAAGGCGTCGGCCGCGGTATCCGCGAATCGTCGGTCCCGCGTGAGGAGGTGTTCCTCACCACCAAACTCTGGAACGATCGCCAGGGCCGGGATGCGACGCGGCAGGCCTTCGACGAGAGCCTCAAGCGCCTGGGCCAGGATCATGTCGACCTCTACCTGATCCACTGGCCCTGTCCGCAGCGGCGCCTGTTCGTGGAAAGCTGGCGGTCCATGATCCAGCTGCGCGACGAAGGTCGCGCGAAATCGATCGGCGTCTCGAACTTCACCCCGGAGCACATCGCCACGTTGATCGGCGAGACCGGCGTCGCGCCAGCCGTCAACCAGATCGAACTCCACCCGCATTTCCAGCGGAAGGAGCCCCGTGCCGACGATGCCCGGCACACGATCGTCACCGAGTCGTGGAGCCCGCTCGGCCGGGGCAAGGAGCTGAACGACCCGGTCATCGTCGCCATCGCCCAGGCGCACGGTAGGAGCCCGGCCCAGGTGGTGCTGCGCTGGCAGGTGCAGATCGGCTGTGTCGCGATCCCGAAGACCGCCCGACCCGAGCGTATCGTCGAGAATGTCTCGGTCTTCGATTTCGCGCTCAGCGATCAGGAGATGACCCAGATCGCCGGCCTCGACCGGCCCGACGGGCGGATCGGGCCCGATCCCGCCACCTTCTGCTGAGCGCACCAGCCCTTGTGCGGCGCGGCATAACACTGCGCCGCAAAAGATTTATGCTCAAGGCTAGCATATCTAGACAGACGGGTCCGGCGCCCATAAGTTAGACGGCACAATGCTCAAACTGAGCATAATGGAGGACGCCATGACGGCGACCGTGTCACCCGTCTCCCGTACGTCGGTTCCGGGCCTGCCGCTGCCGGATCTCTACGCCCGTGTCAGCCGCCACGTTCCCGCGATCGAATGGCCGGCGCTCGCCCCCGATATCGAGGCGATCCTGCGGCTGAAGCGCGAGCGCAACGCCGTGATCCTGGCCCACAATTACCAGGCGCCGGAGATCTTCCACACGGTGGCCGACATCGTCGGCGACAGCTTGGCGCTGGCGCGCGAGGCGGTGAACGTCGAGGCGCAAGTGATCGTGCTGGCGGGCGTCCACTTCATGGCTGAGACCGCCAAGCTCCTGAACCCGAGCAAGACCGTACTGATCCCGGACATGGGCGCGGGCTGCTCGCTGGCCGATTCGATCACGGCCGCCGACGTGCGCGGCCTGCGGGCGAAGTACCCGGGCGTGCCGATCGTGACCTACGTGAACACCTCGGCCGCCGTGAAGGCCGAGTCGGACCTGTGCTGCACGAGCGGCAACGCCGTCGCCGTGGTGCGGTCGCTGAACGCGCCCCGGGTCCTGATGATCCCGGACGAGTTCCTGGCCCAGAACGTCCAGGCCGAGGTTCCCGAGGTCGAGATCCTGACCTGGGCCGGCCATTGCGAGGTGCACGAGCGCTTCACGCCCGCCGACATCCGCGACGTGCGGGACAGCTATCCCGGCGTCACGGTGATCGCGCACCCGGAATGCCCGCCGGACGTCGTGGCCGAATCGGACTTCTCCGGTTCCACCGCGATGATGATGGACTTCGTGCTGCAGAAGCGCCCGAGCCAGGTCGTGTTGGTGACCGAGTGCTCCATGGCCGACAACATCGCGGCGGCGAACCCGGACATCGAGTTCATCAAGCCCTGCAACATGTGCCCGCACATGAAGCGGATGAGCCTGAAGAACATCCGCCGCGCGCTGGAGACGCTGACCCACGAGGTCACGGTCGATCCCGCCTTGGCCGACCGCGCCCGGGCGGCGGTCGAGCGCATGCTGCTGGTGCGCTGACGATGAACGCCGTCTCTCCCAACATGGCCGACCGCGTCGTCGTGGTCGGCGGCGGGGCCGCCGGGCTCCAGTTGGTGACGAAGCTCGGCGACAAGCTGGGACGCGGCAAGCGCGCGCACGTCACCCTGGTCGACCGCGCCCGCACGCATATCTGGAAGCCGCTGCTCCACGAGGTCGCGGCCGGCAGCCTCGATATCGGCCACCATGCGGTCGATTACCTGCACCACGCCCACAAGCACGGGTTCCGATACCGAATCGGCAGCATGACCGGGCTCGACCGGGAGGCGCGCACGATCCGGCTCGCCGCGAGCCACGATCCCGAGGGCCGCGAGGTCACGCCGGAGCGCTCGGTGCCCTACGACACCCTGGTGATGGCGGTCGGCTCGACCACCAACGATTTCGGGACCCCGGGCGTCGCCGAGCACGCCATCGCGTTGGACACCCAGGACCAGGCGGTGCGCTTCCACCAGCGCCTGGTCAACGCGTCCCTGAGGGCCCACACGCAGGCCGGCCCGGTCCGGCCCGGCCAGCTCCACGTCACGGTGATCGGGGCCGGCGCCACCGGCACCGAACTCGCGGCCGAGTTGCACCGGACCTTCCGCCACGTTGTCGCCACCGGCCTCGACCGGATCGACCCGGGCAAGGACATCCGGATCACCCTGGTCGAGGCGGCCGAACGGATCCTGCCGGCGGTGCCGCAGCGCCTTTCGGTGGAGGTGATGCAGCTCCTCAACAAGATCGGGGTGGACGTTCGCGTGAAGGCGCGGGTGACCGAGGTGCGCGCGGACGGCGTGCAGCTGGCCGACGGCACCTTCATCCCGTCGGAGCTGGTGGTCTGGGCGGCCGGCGTGAAGGCGCCGCCGTTCCTGCAGGGCATCGGCGGGCTCGAGACCACCCGGACCAACCAGCTGGTGGTCGCCCCGACCCTGCAGACCACCCGCGACCCCGACATCTTCGCGATGGGCGACTGCGCCTACCTGGTCGAGGCCGGCTCGGACACGCCGGTGCCGCCCCGGGCGCAGGCGGCCCACCAGCAGGCCAGCCACCTGATCGGCCAGATCCAGGCCAAGATCGACGGCAAGCCCCTGAAGCCGTTCAAGTACAAGGATTTCGGCTCGCTGGTCTCGCTCGGGGAATACTCCACGGTGGGGAGCCTGATGGGCTTCGTCCGGGGCAAGAACATGCTGATCGCCGGACTGTTCGCCCGGATGATGTACCGCTCGCTCTACAAGATGCACGAGCGTGCCCTGCACGGCAGCGTCAAGACGGCGCTCGACGCCCTGGCCCGGGCGCTCACCCGCCGTACCGAATCACGGGTGAAGCTGCATTGAGGTCTCACCGGCACCCCGGCGCCGGGGGGGCCCGCGACAGCAAGGACTGACGCTGGAATCGCGTGGATCTCGAACGCGTCCTAGGCGGCGGAATGTGAATTATAGTTGACATTCCGCCGCTTTCTGGGTTACGAGACCTAACATGTTCCAGGTGCGCCGCACCGGCGAATTCATCGCTTGGCTGAACGCTTTGCGGGATTTCCAGGCGCGGGCGCGGATCACCAAGCGGATCGACCGTATCGCTCAGGGCAACCTCGGCGATGCCAAGTCCGTTGGCGATGGCGTCAGCGAATTGCGGTTCTCTTTCGGGCCGGGATACCGGGTTTATTACACTCTGCGCGGTGATGTCGTCGTGATCCTGCTGTGCGGCGGCGACAAGGGCTCGCAGACGCAGGACATCGAACGGGCCAAGACTATGGCGCGGGAGGTTTGACAATGGCGATAGAGACCAAGCCCTGGGATGCGGCCGAAGTCCTGAAAACCCCGGCCGACATCGCAGCCTATCTCGATGCCTATCTCGAGGACGGGACTCCGGAGGAATTGCTGGGCGCGTTGAACACGATTGCCCGCTCGCACGGCATGTCGGCACTGGCCCGCGAGACGGGCATCAGCCGCGAGGCGCTGTACAAAGCCTTCAGCGACAACGGCAATCCGACGCTGGACACCTTGTTGCGCGTCCTGAAAGCCCTGGGTGTGCGCCTCGCCGTGGCGGCGTGATCGATCCCTGAACAGTGAAAAAGGGGGCCAGCGATCCGGTCTGTCCTCACGCTCGACGCGTTCGCCCGGGCGCCTGTCGCGGCCGGACTTACCGCGGGCCAAGCAGCAGCCGGCGTGACGTTTGGGACAACCGCTTTGAACGAAGCCCTCGCCGGCATCATAGCACCGTGCTTATGATCCGGTCGCTCTCGGAGCAAAAGCCGTTCACGGGCAGATGAATTTCGCGCGGGTATTCGAGGGGGGCCGCATTTTCTCAGCCGAACCGGCGCCAACGTCGTCGGAACATGCTCTAAGCCGTCAACACGGCATCATCGTTTTCCGAAAGCCGGCATCGCCCGCTCGGAATGATGCGCCCGGATCCACCGGCACCCCGGCGACACGGGGGCCGCAACAGGAAGGACGCCCTATGATCCTCGTGAGCGTGATGTATCCGACCGGCCCGAACTTCGACATGGGCTACTATCTCGGGCACCACATGCCGCTGGTGCGCGAGCGCTGGTCGTCGCTGGGCCTCCACGAAGCGAAGGTGGTCAAGGGTGCCGGCACCCCGGACGGCGGCCCGGCCCCGTTCCAGGTGATGGCGCTGCTGACCTTCGAGTCGGCCGACGCGTTCAAGAAGGCCGTGGCGGCCCACGGCGAGGAGATCTTCGCCGACATCCCGAACTTCACCCCGGCGCAGGCCCAGGTTCAGATCAACGACTTTGCGGAGAGCCCGTGATCGATATCGTCAAAGCGGTGCAGCAGGCCGATCCGAGCCTCGGCACCTACGTGGTCGTGCTGCGCGCCGACGCCCGCGCCCTCGACGGCCCGGATCGCCTAACCCCCGAGGCGCAGGCCTGGATCGACGCGAACGCCCCGGGCGGCCGCCTCGCCCGGGTGCGGGTCCTGCTCGCCCCCTATCCGGGGGCAATGCCGGCCGAGCGCGACGTGAGCGTGGCCGCCTTCGCGGATGCCCGCCAGCTCGCGGCCTTCGCGACCACTTGGACCGGCGATCCGCTATCGGACGCCGAGGAGCCGTAGAACCGGTTCACGCCGCCCGCAATTGGCGGATCGCCCGGAGGGTCGTGGCCCGCTGCACCTCCAGGCGCCGGATCAGCGGCACGAGGTCGGCGCCCGCATGGGCGGCGGCCTCGACCTCGCGGCACAGGCTCGACAGCCCGACGAAACCGAGGAGCCCGGCCGCCGCCACCATGGCGTGGGCGTCGTGGGCGATCTGGAGGCGGTCGGTCTCGCTCGGGCGGAAGCGCTCGGACAGCTCGTTGGCAAGCAGATCCAGCAGCCCGCCGACCTGATCCGTACCGAAACTCGTCTCCATCTCGGCGAGCACCGCGGCGTCGAGCACCGCGGGATCGACGGCAACATTGCGCCGGGGCGTTTCCTGGCGGGCCCGGCGGCGGGCCCCGGGGGCGGTCCAGCGGCTGATCGTGGCGAACAGGTCGGCCCGGCGGAACGGCTTGCCGACATGATCGTCCATCCCGGCCTCGCGCAGCTCCGCGACCTGATCCGGCAGGACGTTGGCGGTCATCGCCACGATCGGGACGTCGCAGGCCGGCGGCGCCAGGGCGCGGATCCGCCGCGTGGCGGTGAGCCCGTCGACGCCGGGCATCTGCACGTCCATCAGCACCAGATCGTACGGGCGCCCCTCGGCCACCGACAGGCCGACGGCCGTGATCGCCTCGCCGCCATCGCCAGCGACCTCGACGGTGTAGCCCTGCGATTCCAGGACGGCGCAGGCGAGTTCCTGGTTGAGCGGCACGTCCTCGACCAGGAGCAGTCGCAGCGACGGCCCATCCGGAGGCGGCCGGGATTCGCC
>NZ_VRVD01000870.1:0-1559 GCF_008040015.1 Methylobacterium sp. WL18
GGCGAGGCCGGACGCGCGGCCTACTGCATCGGCAGCGGCCTCGCCTCGGACGCCGCGTCGGCCGGGGTCGTCCGGTCGCGCGTCGCAGCGCTCTCGGCGCGCGACAACAATCATGCCTGCTTGCATAATCAGTCGAGACGGTATTTTATCGCTGAGGTTGAGCGATTATATTGATCTCAGGGGAGTCGTATGACTCTGCGGGCAGCTTTGCTGGCGGCGACACTGATCTGTGTCGCGCAGGCGCCGACGAGTGCGCGCGCCTGCGGCGACGGAGAAGCGCCGACCGCCTGCGACGATCCGAGCCCCAACGGCTTCGCCTCCTGGATGCTCGGGCGCGTCAGCCAGGCGCTGCAGGCCGACCGGCACAAGGCGCTGGCCGCCTTCACCGCGGGGGCGAACGGCTTCCGGACCGCGGACACCTACGTGTTCTGCGTCGGACCGGACGGCGTGATGACCGCCCACCCGAACCCGATCCTGCAGGGGCACGACGTGCGCGACCTGCACGACAGGACCGGCAACCGCTTCATCCAGACGATGCTGGACACGGCCAAGCCGGGGCAGGTCGCGGTGATCCACTACCTGTTCCCGAAGCCGGGCAGCACGATCGAGGAGCCCAAGACCACCTACTACACCAAGGCCGGCGACCAGATGTGCGCGGTGGGGGTCTACGACACCGACGCCGCGGCGCCCGCCGCCGCGACCCCGGACGGACGGGTCGCCCAACTCCGGCAGAAGCTCGACGGGGAAATCCCGACCCAGGCCCGCGCCGACTGGCTCGCGTTCCTGGAAGCGCTCAACGCGCAGGGCGACGCGAAGACGGCGGCCATCGCGCAGGCCCGCCGGGACATGCGGGCCGCCACCGCCGCGCTGGATTCGGCCGGTGCGAGGCCGGCGGGGCAGGATTAGGTTCCGGCCCGGGCCGCCGCGCGTGGCCTTGGCCCAGATCCTTCCCCTCGCGGAGGCCGCGACGTTCACCGCCGGATGCCTCGTGCTGCGATCGACGTGGATCGATCCGAAGCGCGTCGAGTTCGCCCTGATCCTCGCCGTCGTCGTCCTGAGCATCGCCCTGCTGATCGGGCTGACGCCGCCGGACCTGGTCGGCGATACGGGGTGCCTGGACCCGGCCGGCCGGTGGCCCCAGCCGCGCTGATCGATGGAGGTGGCCGCCGCTATGCCCGCGTCAGCCCAGCGCGACGGCGCTCGCGGGCCGGTCGAGGGCCTCGGCCTCCGTGGGGACGACCAGATGGACGAACAGCATCCCGGCGGCGACGATCAGCGCCAGCGCCAGGATCCGCCACAGCTCCATGATCGGCTCTTGCGGTGTCGTGTCGGTCTTGCGCGGCATCGGTCTCGGATCCCTGTTGTGTGATCTGTCCTGTGAGCCGGTTCTCGGCCCGTCGCGGGTGGCATGGTCCACCGAAGGCTTGCCTGGCCTTGGTGGCGTAAAGTGGACACCCGCAGGATGAACGCTTCGTAAAATTTGCAACCTCGGCCGCCGGGGCGTGCGGGGCGTGCGGGGCGTGGCGTTCGGGTGGGCCGGATCAGGCGCACCCCGCTGC
>NZ_VRVD01000871.1:0-1549 GCF_008040015.1 Methylobacterium sp. WL18
CCTTTCGGGTGGGCTGAGGGGCCGGCACGACGGGTTTGGCGGCGCCGGCATCGGCGGGCCCCGGCACCTCGGCCGCCTTCGATTCCGGCGCCTTGAGAGGCGTGCGGCTCACGACATCGATCGTGTAGGCCCCATCCTCCCGCTCCGTCGTGACGGTGTAGCCCTCGGCGGGAGTCAGCAGGATGCTGGCCGAACTCTCGTCCGACTCGGTGGCGAGCTTGGCGATGCCCGGCCGCGGGCGGCCCCGGGCCTCGGTCGAATCGATCGTCCAGGATCCGGCGACGCGCAGGCGCGTCGTCGCCCCCTCGGCGCTCACGGTCGCCACCGCCTCGTCGGGCAGGCGCAGCGACAGGCGCGTCAGGGTCGGTAGCCGGGCAAGCTCCAGCGCAAGGGGCTTACGCGCCGGCGGAAGCGTGCGCGCCTTCAGGGCTTCCTCGGCCACGCGGGCCCTGCGGGCGAGCTCGGCCACCACCTCGGGGGGCAGCGGCGGCGGCAGGCCCGACCAACCCTCCGGCAGGAGGTCGACGAAGACGCGCTCGCCGGCCAGCTGGACGTTGGTTTGGTACGGCCGCTGCAAGGCGACCCGCAGGCCCGACCCGTCGGGGTCGCGCCGGACCATGGACACGAAGGCCGGCATGTCTTCGGCGAGATGCTCGGGGCCGGGGGTTACCCGCTCGCCGTAGCCGAGCAGCAGGATCCCGCCGGCGAGCTTCGCCTTGACGGTGACCGGCTTATCGAAGGTGAGCACGATCCGGCCGTAGCCGCCGGGCCCGCTGCCGGCCTCGCTGCCCTTGGCACCGATCAGCCGCGCGGCGAGCGCCGGGTCGATCGCCGCCAGGAGCGCGAGCACCGGCAGCGACACGCGCAGCAGCCGCGTGCCGAGATATCCGCAGATCCCGGATCGCCTGCCCTCCGAGCCCATCGCCCCGCCGATCCGATCCCGGGCGCGACCCGACCGGGGCCGCGACGTCGGGCGCCACACTGGGACCCACCCTGCGGCACGGCGGCTAACGCTGGCTTAACCGTAAGCCGGGGATTGGCCGGATCCGGTCCGCCCGACGTCAGCCGCCGAGGGCCACGGCGCGGTCGAGGGCCTGCGGGAAGCCTTCGAGGGGCACCGTGATGGTGGCGGGCTCGCTGCCGCTCGATTTCTGGCCGGTCACGAACAGCTTCTTGGCGTTGCGCATGCCGTCGAGCGCCAGGGTCGGGAAGCTGATCGGCACGAGACAGCCGTCGCTCACGCACATGCTGTAGGGTGCGCCCTTGCCGAGGGCCTGCTCGTCGAGCTTGAAGCTCACGCCGGCCTCGATCGACAGGCCGAAGGGCATCAGCACGATGCCTTCCGAGCGGCCGTCGCTCGGAGATTGCAGCTCCAAGCCGAACTTACGCCGGCCGGTCTGCGAATCACCCTGGGATTGCGCGACGATGCAGGTGACCTTCTCGCTCGGGCGCGTGCAGGTCATCGTCCAGTCGCCGTAGCTCTCGCTGACGGTGCTGGCGCCGGTGGGCCAGGTCGCGTGCGCTGCGGCAGGCGCGGCCGCGGCA
The DNA here is from genome assembly GCF_008040015.1 of Methylobacterium sp. WL18. Taxonomy (NCBI): domain Bacteria; kingdom Pseudomonadati; phylum Pseudomonadota; class Alphaproteobacteria; order Hyphomicrobiales; family Methylobacteriaceae; genus Methylobacterium; species Methylobacterium sp. WL18. The sequence goes on from NZ_VRVD01000871.1 coordinate 1,546, forward strand.
GCAG
>NZ_VRVD01000872.1:0-1548 GCF_008040015.1 Methylobacterium sp. WL18
GCAGGGGCCACGAGATGGGAGGCGGCGCCGCCGAACAGGCCGCGGACGGCGCCGAAGCAGCGGGCACCGGGAACGAAGACGGTTTGGCCGACCCGGACCGGCGCGTCGGCGGCGGCTTCGACCACCGTGCCGACCGACTCGTAGCCCGGGACCAGCGGGTAGCCCATGCCGGGGAACGGCGGCATGCGGCCCGACCAGAGGAGGCGCTCGGTGCCGGTGCTGATGCCGCTCCAGCTGACCGCGATGACCGCGTCCGCCGCTCCGGCAGGTGTCAAGGGCAGGCGGGAGACCGCCAAGCGCTCCGGACGTTCGAGGATGACGGCGAGAGCGTCCATGACTGGAATATTCCGCCCGCTGTTTGTGCGACTCTCGCTTGTGCGGAACCGCTATGTGTCATCCTAGATAGACACATTGCTGCGTCAAGTCATTCTTACTCTAACGCGCGTCTTTCTGCGCGACGATCAGTCGGGTGAGGAGCGGACGGCGCGTCCGATGCTCCCGCGCAATCGTGAAACCGGCCCTGCGCAGCATGGCTTGGAGTTCCTCGGCGCGGCGCGGCCGGCCGGAGCCCATGGCGAGGAGGTAGAAGCCGAAATACGCGTCGCCGACCGGCTCGGCGCCGGGCGTGCCGGCCATGGGCTCGGCGAGGATCAGGGTCCCGCCCGGGGGAAGCGCCGCATGCGCGGCGGCGAGCAGCGCCAGGGCCGGGCCATCGTCGTGATCGTGGACGATCCGCACCAGGGAGATCGTGTCGGCACCCACCGGTAGGCCGTCGTGGAAGCTGCCGCCGCGGCAGGCGATCCGGTCGGCAAGCCCCGCCTGCGCGAGCCGCTCGGAGGCCCGGCCGGCCACGGCCGGGAGGTCGAACAAGGTCAGGGCCAGGCCGGTATGCCGGGTCGCCACGGCCTGCAGGAAAGCACCCTCGCCGCCGCCGACATCCATCAGGTGCCGGCTTCGCGACAGGTCGCAGGCATCGAGCACGTCGTCGGCGATCAGCGCCTGGGAGGAGCCCATCAGGCCGCCATAGGGCGCCACCGCGTCCGCGTCGGCGGCTTTGCCGGCGGCGTAGGGCCAGTAGCGCGCGAGCCGGGTCGGCGCCGCCGTCCCACGCAGGATCGCCACCGGATCCGCGAGGTCGGCGTAGAGCAGCGCGTGGTGCTCGATCATCGCGGCGATGCCAGGGTTGCCGTTCAGGGCGGCCCCGAGATCGGCGAGGCCGAACCGGTCGCCGGGGAGCGCCCGCACGAGGTCGAGGGAGGCGGCGGCGTGCAGCAGGCGGCGCGCGTTCTCGACCGGGAGATCGAGGCGAAGCGCCAGCGCGTCGAGGGCCAGCGGCCCTTCGGCCAGGACCCGGAACAGGTCGAGGCGGACGCAGGCCGTCAGCACCTGCGCGTAGACGAAGCCGGCGCAGAGATCGAACAGCGCCCGCGTGTTCTTCCGGGCGATGCCCCGGGTCAGCGGAAAACCCGCCGCCCAGCGCTGGAAGCGCGGGCTGGCCACCAGGCGGTTGCGCAGGCCGAGCCAGCGGTCCCGGATCGAGGGCGAAGC
>NZ_VRVD01000874.1:0-1539 GCF_008040015.1 Methylobacterium sp. WL18
GGCGCAGCGGGCCTGCGCGCCGGCCAGCTGCGCCTGCCCCATCTCGCGGGCCTCGGTCTGGGTCTGGCGGCCGCCGGAGCTTCGGGCCGCGTGCCTCCGAACCTCGCCCCCGTGGGTGAACCGGAGGGCGCCTACGGCCATGCCGTGGAGACGGCCGCCGGCAAGGACACCCCGTCCGGCCATTGGGAGATCACCGGGCTGCCAATGCCCGAACCCTGGGGCCATTTCCCGAACAGCCGGCCGGCCTTCCCGGTCGCGCTGACCGCTGCGTTGATCGCGGAAGGCGGCCTGCCCGGCATCCTGGGTGACCGGCACGCGCCCGGCGTCGCCATCATCGACGACCTCGGGGCCGAGCACGTCCGGTCCGGCAAGCCGATCTGCTACACTTCGGCCGACAGCGTCTTCCAGATCGCGGCCCACCAGGAGACGTTCGGGCTGGAGCGGCTCTACGCGCTTTGCATGACCGCGCGCCGCCTGTGCGATCCCTACCGGGTCTGCCGGGTGATCGCCCGTCCGTTCGTCGGGTCCGCGGAGGCGGGCTTCCGCCGGACAGGCAACCGCAAGGATTTCGCGGTCGCCCCCCCGGGGCAAACCCTGCTCGACCGGGCCCAGGCCGAGGGCCGGGCCGTGGTCAGCGTCGGCAAGATCGGCGACATCTTCGCCCATCGCGCCACCGGCCGCGAGATCAAGCCGGGCGCGAACGCGGCCTGCCTCAGGGCGGGCCTGGACGCCCTGGAAGATCTACCCGAGGGCGGGCTGATCTTCGTGAACCTGGTGGATTTCGACACGGAGCACGGCCACCGCCGGGACGTGCCCGGCTACGCCGCGGAATTGGAGGCGTTCGACGCCCGCATCCCAGAGATCCTGGCGGCGCTCGGGCCCGGCGACCTCGCGGTGATCACCGCCGACCACGGCAACGATCCGACCTGGCCGGGGACCGACCATACGCGGGAGCAGGTGCCGGTCCTGGCTTTCGGCCCCGGCATCGCGTCCCGATCGATCGGCCGGCGGGACACCTTCGCCGACATCGGCGCCACCCTGGCGGCCCATCTCGGCCTGGCCTGGGACGGTGCCGGCCGATCGTTCCTGTAGGGAGCCGAGACATGCGAGACGACGACGACCGGCCGCGCAAGGCCATCGCCCACGAGATCGGGCAGCCCCTCGACACGCTGTCGCTCTCCGACCTCGATGCGCGCGTCGCGCTGCTGCAAGAGGAGATCGCCCGGATCGAGGCGGCCCGGGCGGCCAAGCAGGCGGCCCAGGGCGCGGCCGACGCCTTCTTCAAGCGGGGCTGACATCTTGGATCGGACCGAAACCCTCGCGGCCCTGCGGCGCGGCGAGCTCGCGGGCGCCCGGGAACTGTGGCTGCCGGACGGACTCGTTGAATTCCCCCAGGAGGTGTTCGGCCTCGCAGATCGTCGAGGCCGGCCAGACCAAGGCGGTCTTCGCCGACCCCCAACACGAGTATACCCGCCGCCTGATCGCCTCGGAACCGAAGGGCCGGGCCAACCCGGTCCCGGCCGACGCGACCCCCCTGGT
>NZ_VRVD01000875.1:0-1539 GCF_008040015.1 Methylobacterium sp. WL18
GGTCGCCACGGTGGCCACGCCGGCCCCGGACGCGCCGGACGCCGTCGACGACACCGTCAAGACCGGTTCGGTCGGCGGGTTCTCGGTCCAGCTCGGCGTCCGCAGCTCCGCCGCCGAGGCGAAGGCGGCGCTCAAGCAGATGCAGGCCAAGTACAGCGGCCTCGCCGGCAAGCCCGAGCTGATCCGCCAGGCCGAGGTCAACGGCAAGACGATCTTCCGCGTCCGCGTCGGGCCGCTGGCCAAGAATGAGGCGACCAGCCTGTGCAGCACCCTGCAGGGCGAAGGCGGGCAGTGCTTCGTGGCCAAGAACTGAGGTCGCGGTAACGCCGGCCACCGGTGGTGCTCGCGATCCAGCGCGAGACGATGTCCACGCATCGTCGCCGGACGTGAGCGACGGCCAGGGCCAGGCGTGTTTCCCTCCCCAGCGGACGGGGAGGGGCCAAGCTGAGGGGACGGTGCACGCGAGTCCCGCCCGCAACACTCGGTCCCCGAGGCGGTCTTCATCGAGGCGGCCCCGCGGTTTCGCCTTGCCGGCTCCCTGTTCCCGTCCGAATCTGCCAGCACCGATTCGCCGAACCCGATCGATCTTCCGCCGCACCCGCGCGGCCACCGAGAACCCCGCATGACCGCCCGTGCCCTGATCCTCGGCTGCGCCGGCAAGACGCTCTCCGTCGAGGAGGCCGCCTTCTTCCGGGACGTGCGGCCCTGGGGCTTCATCCTGTTCAAGCGCAACATCGGCACGCCGGACGAGGTCCGGGCGCTGACGGCGTCGCTGCGGGACTGCCTGGACTCCGACGCAGCCCCGATCCTGATCGACCAGGAGGGCGGCCGGGTCCAGCGCATGGGCCCGCCGCACTGGCCGGCCTACCCGGCGGGCGGGCGCTACGGTCGCCTGAACGGCAGCGCCACCGCGATCGCGCGGCTCGGGGCCCGGCTGATGGCCCACGATCTCGCCGAGGTCGGCATCAACGTCGATTGCGCCCCCGTGCTGGACGTGCCGGCCCCGGGCTCACACGACATCATCGGCGACCGGGCCTACGGATCGACCCCGGATCGGGTGGCCGAGATCGGCCGGGCCGTCGCGGAAGGCCTGATGGCCGGCGGCGTCCTGCCGGTGATGAAGCACGTGCCCGGCCATGGCCGCGCCGCCTGCGACAGCCATCATGGCCTGCCGGTGGTGGAAGCCACCCTGGCGGCGCTGGCCGCCCAGGACTTCCGGCCGTTCCAGGCGCTCGCCGACTTGCCGATGGCGATGAGCGCCCATGTCGTCTTCACGGCCATCGATCCCGACCGCCCGGCGACCCAGTCGACGACCGTCATCCGCGACGTGATCCGCGGCGCCATCGGCTTCGACGGGCTGCTGATGACCGACGACCTGTCGATGCACGCGCTCACCGGCACGTTCCGCGACCGGACCGCAGCCGCCTTCGCGGCGGGGATCGATGTCGGGCTGCACTGCAACGGCGCGATGGACGAGATGCGGGCGGTCGCCGAGGCGGCACCAATCCTCGACGGCGCAGCCGCCCGGCGGGCCGCAGC
>NZ_VRVD01000876.1:0-1537 GCF_008040015.1 Methylobacterium sp. WL18
GGCGCGGGGGCGCGGCGAGGGGTCGCCGAGCCAGGCGGGCCGGGCCGCCCGTCACCCGGGTGACCGGGACGCCGATCGCCGCCGCGAGGCCGTGGACGTCCGGCGTCTCGGTCTGGCGCATGGCCGCCAGGGCGATCGCCGCGCAGGCATAGGCATCCTCGCCGGCATCGTGGTGCTCGAAGCGGATGCCGAGGCGCCGGGCCACCTTGCCGAGGCCGCAACCCTCCGGCGCCGGGAAGACCCGGCGGGCGATCTGGACCGTGCAGAGATACGACAGGGCCGGCACCGGCAGGCCGGCCCGGGCGAGGCCCGCGCGGAGCACACCAATATCGAAGCTGGCGTTGTGCGCCAGGATCAGCCCGCGGGTGAGGTCGCCGAGATAGGGCGCCATCACGCCGGCGAAATCCGGTTCGTTGGCGACGTTCGCGGGCAGGATGCCGTGGACGCGGATGTTGCCCGGCGAGAACCGCATCTCCGGCGGCCGGATCAGGTGGCTCTCCCGGCGGACCACGCGCCCATCCGCGATCCAGGCGAGGCCCACCGCGCAGGCACTGTCGCGCCGCTCGTTGGCCGTCTCGAAGTCGAGGGCCAGGACCGTCATCGCGGATCGACCATGCAGGGGAACGTTCTCGGGGTGTTCCCGAGCGGTCTAAGCCCAGGCGACTCGCGCTTCAACCGTGCGCCACCATCCCGAGCCAATCGTCCTCCGACACGACCCGGACGCCGTGCTTCTCGGCGTCCTTGAGCTTCGAGCCGGCCCCGGGGCCCGCGACCACGAGGTCGGTCTTGGCCGAAACCGATCCGGAGACCTTAGCGCCGAGCCGCTCGGCCACCGCCTTGGCTTCGTTGCGGGTCATCTTCTCCAGTGTGCCGGTGAATACCACGGTCTGGCCGGCGAAGGCCGAGGCGGCGGCTGGTCGCTCCATCGGCTCGACCGTCACCTGTTCGAGCAAGGCGTTGACCGCGTCGGCATTGTGCGGCTCGGAGAAGAACAGGATCAGCGCGTCGGTCGCCACGGGCCCGATCTCGCCGTCGTCGGCAAACAGCCGGTAGGCGTCCCCGGGCTTCTGCTCGGCGGCCCGGGCGAGGGCGGCCCGCACGGCGTCGGCATCGCCGTAATGCTGCAGCAGGTTTTCCCGCTGGGGCGCGCTGAGGCGCGCGCGCGGCGCGTCGGAGGGTGCGTCGTCGGGGAAGCCGAGGTCGAGCAGGCGGTCCCGGGTCGTGTCGCCGATCCTGTCCACGGACCGCAGCTCGACCCAGTCCGGCCCCGGCTGCACGGCCGCCGCCTCTGTGATCGCTGCGATCAGCGACGGCATGTCGGAAAACCGCTTGGCCAGGGCCTTGGCGGTGGCCTCGCCGATCTGCGGGATGCCGAGGGCGAACAGCAGGCGGTTCATCGGGACCGAGCGGCGGGCCTCGACTCCCGCCAGCAGGTTCTTGATCGCCTTGTCGTCCTCGTCGCCCTTCTTCTTGGTGGCCTTCTTCGGCGGCTCGGTGGTGCCGGCCTCGGCGCGCCGCTCGGCCGACAGCGCCTCGC
>NZ_VRVD01000877.1:0-1537 GCF_008040015.1 Methylobacterium sp. WL18
GGCCCGGCCTGACCAAGCTGGTGCCGTGGTTCATCCTCGGCTTCCTGGTCCTGGCCACGTCCCGCTCCCTCGGGCTGATCCCGGATGCGGCGGTCAAGCCGCTGACGCAGCTCGCGGGCGTGCTCACGGTGCTGTCCATGGCGGCCCTCGGCCTCGGCGTCGACGTGCGGGTGCTCGCCCGGGTCGGCGGCCGGGTCACCCTGGCGGTGACCGCGTCGCTGGCCGTCCTCGTGGCGGTCAGCCTCGCCCTGATCCGCGGCCTGGGGATCGGTTGAGGGCGTGGACAGGCTTAAAATTGTGTTCTGAGTCTTGTATTTCGAATTCTTGCCAGATCTAAGCTTGGGTCCCTCAACAAAGCCGCCGAGCGGATGAGTGGAAACACTCTGTCCGAGCAGCGGTTTCTAGAGTGTCGGCATTAAAATGCTGCCGTTTCGGGCGATCGGCTGAACAGACCATCTTGACACTGCGACGGTTTTTGCTTTGGAACCATTGGGTCATCAACGAAAGCTTAGATCGGAACTTGCGCCGTGCCCGAAACGCATCCTGAGAGCAGCACCGAACTCGCCGTGCTGGTCGGCGACGTCGTCGCGGCTTACGTCTCGAACAACCCCGTCCCACCCACGTCCCTGCCGGCGTTGATCGCCAGCGTGCACGGCGCGCTGATCAACCTCGACCGCAAGGTTCCCGTCGAGGTCGCACCCGTGATCGAGCCGCCGACCGCGGCGCAGATCCGCAAGTCGGTCCAGCAGGACGGCATCGTCAGCTTCATCGACGGGCGGTCGTACAAGACGCTCAAGCGGCATCTCACCGCCCACGGCCTGACGCCGGAGCGGTACCGCGAGCGCTATGGCCTGCCGACGGATTACCCCATGACGGCGCCGGGCTACGCCGCGCAGCGCTCCGCCCTCGCCAAGGCGATCGGCCTCGGTGTTCCGGGCGCCCGCGCCGAGCAGCGCCGGACCGGCACGAACGGCTGATCGCCGGCGTTGTCCAGGGTGCGCGTCAGCGCCTGCGGAACGGCAGCACGCGTGCGGTCATTCCGGGCAGACGGGCGCGGGGCGGGCGGCCGAAGGTCTGGGCCCAGCTCAGGTAGATGATGCGGGCGCCGACGGCCACTGCGGCCGCCTCCGGCGTGGGGACGACGCGGTGTTCGCCGGTTCCCGGCCCGCGCGCGGCCCGTTGCGCCGATCCCTGGCGCCGGGACGGTTGCCCGTCCGGCAGGGACCGCCTGCGCGGGGACTGAGGCTTATCGGGCTTGGCTGAGAACGACACGTCAAATAGTCCCCGTCCGCGTTCGAGGCGCGAGCGGAGACGGACGGTTCGGTCGGCCGTAGGTCCGCCGGGGCGCTCGACCCTCGACAACGTGGCCATTCTACCGGATGGCCCGAAGCACGACAGACCGACTTCGTCCAAAAAACTTGTCTCTGTGTCCCACGGCATCCCGTGGCATCCGTCGGGAGGCGACGGGACAGGCCTCGGGCGCCGCCGCGCGATGCGGGCCCGACGCGGCGACGCGATGGGTCGCGCACAGTTGGAG
>NZ_VRVD01000878.1:0-1536 GCF_008040015.1 Methylobacterium sp. WL18
ACCGCGCTCAGAGCCGCGCCGAACCGATCCTGCGACGAGTCGCCGGCCCGGGCGGCGACGCCGGCCGCATCCCAGCCCGATCGCGGCGTGGTCGAAGAACGGGCGGACGGGATCCACCCGGTGACATCCAACCGATCCGTTGCACCGCTCGCCATGCTGGGCTCCTCTCGATCGGGATCGAGCAAGGGCCAGGCCATTGGGGCGATTGGATAACTAACTGATCGATAAAGGATTTTGTCGTGCCGCTTTCGGATGCCGGATATCGTCCGGGTCCGAAGCTGCCGCGCGACCGGCAGCATTTGCCGGGTGGGGGCACTCGGTTGCTGGGTCAGGCAGGCCGCGGTGTCTCCAGCGTATCCTGCCGACCCCAATGTGTGAATCTGCGAGCCCGCACGGGAGAGGGGGCGCGTGGCGGCTTTCGCAAACCGATGTGTGAACATCGCAGCTCTGCGGGCGAGGGAGGGTGCGTGTCATGCCCGGATCGGACGTCCTTCAAACCGGCGCTTGTTTCCGGGATTGATCCCACGCCTGCGCAAACCGCTCACCGCCGCCAAAAAACCCCGCCCTGGAAAGCCGATCGGACTCCCGCTATAGACAGGCCGTGCAGCCGAGACGCCTTCCAGCCGGCGGCGGCGGACCCCTGCGATGAACGCCCTCGACCTTCCCAAGCCAGCCCACGAGACGCGCGTCGTCGTCGCCATGTCGGGCGGCGTCGATTCCTCCGTGGTTGCGGGGCTGCTGAAGCGGCAGGGCTTCGACGTGGTCGGGGTCACGCTCCAGCTCTACGACCACGGCGCCGCGACCCATCGCAAGGGCGCCTGCTGCGCCGGCCAGGACATCAACGACGCCCGCGCGGCCGCCGAGCATCTCGGCATCCCGCATTACGTCCTCGACTACGAGGACCGGTTCCGCGACGCGGTGATCGAGAAATTCGCCGAGAGCTACCTCGCGGGCGAGACCCCGATTCCGTGCGTCGAGTGCAATCGCACCGTGAAGTTCCGCGATCTGCTCGGGCTGGCCCGGGACCTGAACGCCGACGCCCTGGCCACCGGGCATTACGTGGCGAGCCGGGCCCTGCCGGGGGGCGGCCGGGCGCTGCACCGCGCCCTCGATCCGGCCCGGGACCAGAGCTATTTCCTCTACGCGACCACGGCCGAGCAGCTCGCATACCTGCGTTTTCCCTTGGGCGAGATGTCTAAGGCCGAGACCCGGGCGCTGGCCAAGGACCTCGGTTTGTCGCTGGCGGAGAAGCCCGACAGCCAGGACATCTGCTTCGTGCCCCAGGGCCGCTACAGCGACGTGATCGCCCGCCTGCGCCCGGACGCGGCCCGACCCGGCGAGATCGTCGATCTCGGGGGCCACGTGCTCGGGCAGCACGAGGGCATCGTCCATTACACCGTCGGCCAGCGCCGGGGCCTCGGCCTGTCCGGCTCCGAGCCGCTCTACGTCGTGCGCCTGGAGCCGGACACCGCCCGGGTCGTGGTCGGCCCGCGCACGGCGCTCGCGACGACCCGCATCCGCCTCTCGGATCTGAAC
>NZ_VRVD01000879.1:0-1536 GCF_008040015.1 Methylobacterium sp. WL18
GCGTAGCCGGATTGCGGCGCCTCGGCGAAGCCGTCGCGGGCGATCTCGACCTTGCGGGTGGCCGCCTTGCCGACCGGCTCCTTGGCGGGCCGTCCCTTGGGCTTGCCCGGGCGCGGCTTCTCCGGCTCCGGCGCGATCGGCGGCGGTCGGTTGCGGTTCAGCGCCGGGTTGAGCAGTTCCGCCAGGTAGGTGTCGAGCGGCTTCAGCTCGGGCTTCGACGCCTTGGCCGACGAGGCCGAGACGGATACGGCGCGCGGCTTCTTCGGAGCGGGCGTGTTCTTCGGAGCAGGCATGGCACCAATATGGGCCCCGCACGCGCCGCGAGAAACCCTCGGGGCTGCGGAGTTTTCAAGCTTTCACGGGGGAGCCCGCCGATGACCGCACCGATCCATCCCGAGACCCGCATCGGGCACGTCCACCTCAAGGTGGCCGACCTCGACCGGGCACTGGGCTTCTATTGCGGAATCCTCGGCCTCGGCCTGACCCAGCGCTACGGCGAGCGCGCCGCCTTCGTCGCCGCCGGGGGCTACCACCACCATATCGGGCTCAACACCTGGGAGAGCCTCGGCGGTCCGCCGCCCGCGCCGGGGACCACCGGCCTGTACCACCTCGCCCTGCTCTACGCGACCCGGGCCGCCCTGGCGGATGCCCTGCGCCGGGTCGAGGCGGCCGGCATCCCCCTCGACGGCGCCAGCGACCACGGGGTCAGCGAGGCCCTGTACTTGCGCGACCCGGACGGCAACGGCGTCGAGCTCTACCGGGACCGGCCGGAGGCGGAGTGGCCCCGCGATCCGGACGGCGCCCTGCGGATGGTCACGGCCCCGCTCGATCTCGACGCTCTTCGCCGCGAAAATGGATAATTACAACTCTTAGGTAGAATTCACCGTGCTTTGGCCTGGACCGGCACGGTCGATGCTGAGAAAATTCGGTCCCATCGACCGGTGAATTGGCTTGCGGCGGCCGGAGCCCGCCGGTACTTTGCGGTGCAAAGCATGATGCAGGGCGGGGGCTGAAGCTCATGCAGGACCTGGACAAGGCGCTGGCCGACATCGTCGCGATCCGGTCGCAGATCGCCCGCGATACCGCGTTCCGCGGCCTGGGCGCGGCCACCGTGGCGGGGACCGGCGGCCTGTCGCTCGCCTGCGCGGTGGGCCAGGCCCTCTGGCTCGGCGATCCCGCGGCCCGGCCGGCCCTGTTCTTCGGCCTGTGGATCGGCGCCGCCCTGGTGGCGTTCGCCCTGATCGGGGTCGAGGCGGTCCGGCGCAGCCGCCGGCTCCATTCCGGCCTCGCCGACGCGATGGTGTGGAACGCCATCGAGGTGTTCATGCCGGCCGCCGGCACCGGGGCGTGCCTGGCCCTGGTGATCGCCCGCTTCGCTCCGGAAGAGGTCTGGATGCTGCCCGGCCTGTGGCAGGTGCTGGTCGGGCTCGGCCTGTTCGCCTCGGCGCGGATCCTGCCCCGGGCGGTCCAGGGGGTCGGCGCCTGGTACCTGCTCACCGGCCTCGCCGCGCTGGCGATCGCGGCCGAGACCCGCAC
>NZ_VRVD01000087.1:0-11829 GCF_008040015.1 Methylobacterium sp. WL18
TCGTACTCGTAGCGATCCGGCCCGGGACGGCCGAACACGTAGACATCCGCGTCGGGACCGACCTGTGCGCGCACCGGGGCGGCGACCAGTGGCGCCAGGGTCAGGGCAGCCAGCGCCGCGAGCGAGATCCGTTTCACCATCGTCGTCCTGCCTCGAATCGTCTCGGTCGTCCTGAGGGGCCCAGGCAGCGTGAGGGGGCCGGACGCCCCCGGCCGGGACCGCCATCCCGGATGCGGGCGTTGCCCGAACCCGGTCTGGCCGCTACCTACGCCCTGCCGTTGGGCCGCCGCCGCCGCCCGCGCCTACCTATCCCCGAGGATCCTTTCATGGAGCTGCTCAAGCTCGCCGCCCTCGATACCGAGGATCTGACCGTGATCTCCGCACACCTCCAGGACGCGATCCTGCGCCCGGAGGACCTGACCTACCTGGCCGGCGAGCATCGCTTCCTCATGGTCGTGCGGCGCTTCGACTGGACGCCCGACGCGCCGCCGCGGCGGCGGCTGGCCGGCCTGCATGTCGAGCGCGTCCTCAGCGTGAAGACCCGCGGGCTGGCCCCGGGCGACACCACGCCGATGAGCCTGCTCGCCCTCACCTTCGAGGCGACCGACTCGCCGTCGGGCCATATCGACATGGTGTTCTCCGGCGGCGCGGCGGTGCGGCTCGAAGTCGAGTGCATCGAGGTCCGGATGAAGGATCTCGGCCCGGTCTGGGAGGCGGTCGCCCGCCCCGGCCATGCAATCGATCCGGCGACCGATGCGGTCGCCGCCCCCGGCCCGGCGGCTTGAGACAGACGAAAGACATCCGATGGTCCGGCTCGACAGCTCCTCCCCGAACTTCGCCGCCGACTTCGCGCGGCTGCTCACCCTGAAGCGTGAGATCGCCGAGGATGTCGACGAGGCGGTGCGCGGCATCATCGGCGAGGTCGTCGCCCGCGGCGACGCCGCCCTGGTGGACTTCACCCGCCGCTTCGACCGGCTTGGGCCGGACTTCTCCGCCGATGCCCTGCGGATCACCGAGGCCGAGATCGATGCGGCCGTCGCGTCCTGCCCGGACGAGGCGATGACGGCGCTGCGCCTCGCGGCGGAGCGGATCGAGGCGTTCCACGCACAGCAGAAGCCCCAGGATCACCGGGCGACCGACGCGCTCGGCGTCACCGCCGGCTGGCGCTGGACGGCGCTGGAATCGGTCGGGCTCTACGTGCCCGGCGGCACGGCGAGCTATCCGTCCTCGGTCCTGATGAACGGCGTGCCGGCCCGGGTGGCGGGCGTGCCCCGGATCGTCATGGTGGTGCCGACGCCCGACAACATCCTCAATCCCCTGGTGCTGGCCGCGGCCCGCCTGGCCGGGGTCCACGAGGTCTACCGGGTCGGGGGCGCCCAGGCGGTGGCGGCGCTGGCCTACGGCACCGCCAGCATCGCCCCGGTCGCCAAGATCGTCGGCCCCGGCAACGCCTGGGTGGCGGCGGCCAAGCGCCGGGTGTTCGGCCAGGTCGGGATCGACATGATCGCCGGCCCGTCCGAGGTGCTGATCCTCGCCGACGGCCACGCCAACCCCGACTGGATCGCCGCCGACCTCCTGGCCCAGGCGGAGCACGACACCGCCGCCCAGTCGGTCCTGATCACCGACAGCGCGGAACTCGCCGAGGCGGTGGAAGCCGCCGTCGAGCGCGCGCTGACCACCCTGCCCCGGGCCGAGATCGCCCGGGCGAGCTGGCGCGATTACGGCGCGATCATCCGGGTCCGGGATTTCGACGAGGCGGTGCCGCTGGTCGACCGGATCGCCCCCGAGCACCTGGAAATCGAGACCCAGGATGCCGAGGCGCTGTCGGGCAGGATCCGTAACGCCGGCGCGATCTTTTTGGGGTCGCACACGCCGGAGGCGATCGGCGATTACGTCGGCGGCCCGAACCACGTGTTGCCCACCGCCCGCTCGGCCCGGTTCTCCTCGGGCCTCGGCGTCTTGGACTTCATGAAACGGACCACGATCCTGGCCTGCACGCCGGAGAGCTTGCGGGCGCTGGGTCCGGCAGCGATAACGCTCGGCCGGTCGGAGGGTCTGGAGGGTCACGCCCGCTCCGTCGCGATCCGGTTGAACCTGTGAGGGTGTGGGGATGGCCGAGAAGCAGCGCGGGCCGAACCGCCTCGCCAAGGTAAGCCTGGACGAGGCGTCCATCGCCCGCGGCAACCCGGATCAGGAGCACGAACGGGCGATCGCACTGTTCGACATCCTGGAAGACAACTCCTTCACGATTCCGGGCCGCGAGGGCCCGTACATGCTCACGCTCGGCCTCGTCGAGAACAAGCTGTCCTTCGCGATCAGCACGGTGGACGGCGAGCCGGTGATGACGCACCTCCTGTCGCTGACGCCGTTCCGACGGGTGATCCGCGACTACGAGATGATCTGCGAGAGCTACTACAACGCGATCCGTACCGCCTCGCCGTCGCAGATCGAGGCGATCGACATGGGCCGGCGCGGCCTGCACAACGAAGCTTCGGACACGCTCAAGCAGCGCCTCGACGGCAAGGTCGACCTCGACCACGATACGGCGCGCCGCCTGTTCACGCTGATCTTCGCCCTGCACTGGAAGGGCTAGGGCGCCTTCCGGCCCCGAACGGCGATGGTTGAGCCTTTCCCCGAGATCGCCCCGAAGAAGCGGCGGGTCCAGTCGGTCCTGTTCATGTGCAACTTCAACGCCGTGCGCTCGGCCGCGGCCGAGGCGATCGCGCGGGCCTATTTCGGCAAATCGACCTATGTACAGTCGGCCGGCGTGCGCTCGGGCGAGCCCACCGATCCGTTCATGATCGCGGCCCTCGACGAACTCGGCATCGACGCGAGCCGGCATCGCCCCCGCACCATCGAGCAGTTGGAGGATTGGGAGGGCCTGAACTTCGACCTGATCATCACCCTCTCGCCGGAGGCGCACCACCGGGCCCTCGACCTGACCCACACGCTCGCGGCCGATGTCGAGTACTGGCCGACGCCGGACCCGACCCTGCTGCAGGACGCCTCCCGGGAGCAGCGCCTGGACGCCTACCGGGACGTGCGCGACGGGCTCACCCGGCGCATCAAGGCGCGGCTCAAGGGCTAACCGTCAGCCGCTCGACCCGGGACAGCAGGCAGCCGGGCCGCGCGGTGTGGACGTTGACGAAGGCCGTGCGCGGGTCGCCGAGGGCGCGCAGCAGCGGCGCGTCGATCTCGGCGCCGGGACAGACGTGGCCGAGATCGTACAGGCAAAGATCCTCGGCATCGTAGGCCCGGACCGACACCAGGGTGTTGGCGCGAAGGATCGGTGCGACGACATCTGCCGCGGCGAAACTCCGACAAGATTGCGCGTGCAGGAAGATCGGGCTCGGGGCCCAGTAGATGCCGCGCGGACGCCCGAAATCGTAGGACCCGAGCAGCATCGGCTCTCCCGGCTCGGCGCAGCACAGGCATTGCCGACAGGGAAACCCGCTGTCGCTCGTCGCCGTGACCGACCGGACCGGATTGTCGAAGTCGTCGCGCCCGGTTTGGCGGAAGCGATCCGCGATGACGGCATCGATCGGTACGCAGCGGTATCGGGTCATGGGGTGCTCCCTCTCCCGGAAACCATGCGGGCTCCGGAGAGAGAAAGCGTCCCGCTCCTTGCTGCCGTTGTCGGCTCGTCTTGGGCGACCGGAACCGCGCGCCACCACGCGAACCTGACACTTCGCTGCGGAATGTAAGCCCGAACGAGCTACGCAAAAAACGCAAGGTTTCACCGAGTGTTCCGGTTCTATATGCTCGGCGACCATCCTCTTTTTGGAACAATTTCATGTCTTACGCTCGGACGGCTGCAGTCGCGGCGTGCGCCTTCATATCTCATTGCAGCCCATCACACGCTCAATGGAGTCCTGCAGGCGGATTATTGAATGTTTCGGTAACTCAAAGCTGCACCGAGACATCCGGCAGTATCGCCACATCCAAATCCGACGGCCTTTTCCTATGCCCGGCCCGGATCAATCTGGTCGAGTCCCAGATCAAGGGCGCCAGTCATTTCTACATCGTCCATGCCTATGGCCTTCTCGCCATTCGAAAGAACTCGGAACGGCTGGCAGATTGCTGGGCGGCCCATCAGCTCGCCAACGCGCCCAACGGCCCGCACTACATCAAGCAGTGGATCACGCACTGGACCAATTACGGGGTGACCCAGTCGACGTTCGGCACGCCTGCACAGAGGATCGCCAATGTCCGGTCGTGCTGCGCCTGCGGTATCTAGTGGCCCAACGCCCTGTCCGGCCCCAGACGCCTGCGTGAGCGACTGCTGGGTGGGCCCCCGAGCGGTGCCGATCCGGCCCATCACCCCCGGCTGCTGATCAGCCAGGCCCGGACGCGGCCGGCGAGCATCGGGCGGGCGCGGGCGACGTCGTCGCCGTCGAGAAGCGGTGAACCCGCCAGGGCTGCGAGATAGGCGTCCTCGGCACTGCGGCAGGCCCGGAACGCGGAATCCGCGGCGAGGTCAGAGTCCGTGAGCGCGACCTGGATCCGGAAGTTGCGGCTGAGGCACTCGCGCCAGCCCGTGTGGCGCAGCTCGGTCTCGCCGCCCGCCTGCACCGGCCCGGAGGCGAGCAGCATCGCGGCGAACAGCACGGGCGATATGAGGGAGGCAGGCGACATGGATCGGGCACTCGGTCCGCAGACAGGGTAACGCCGCCAAGGTTAGTGAAAGCTTAAGGTCGGGATGGAAATCCGGCTGTCCGGACGCGTCCTGTGAATGGGCCGACGCGGTGCAGAGAACCGCCCTGATCAGCGGTTGGCGGTGGTGACCGGCGAGGTGACGCCGCCGAGCGAGACCCACGCGGTGGCGTCCTGGCTCTCGCGCTTGATGAACACGTAGCCGGTCTTGTGCCACGGCACGATCGCGTTGGTCTTGTTGTCGAGGACCAGGTCGCCGCGGTCGGTGATCAGGGTCAGCACGGCGTGGCCCTCGCCCTTCTCGTCGATCACCACGGTCATGCGCATCGCCCGGCGGGACAGGCCGGCGTCGGCCAACAGGTGGCGCTTGAGCAGCTGGAAGTCCTCGCAATCGCCGATGCCGTCCTCGGCCAGGTCCCAGCGGTCGGCGACGTGGAGATGCTCCATGTCGGTCTTCGGCTCGACCGACTTGTTCACCCGGCGGTTGACCGAGACGATGGTGGCCCAGACCGCCGGGGTCAGGGTGATCCGCGCCGGCTCGCTGCGGTCCACGGCGCATTCCGCCGCGTAGGACTGGCAGAACGTCACCCAGGCCGCGATCGGCCGCGCCGCGCCCTGGGGCTCGGCCCCGATCTGCGGGGACGGCAGGCTGGCGAAGGTCTGGGCCTGCACCGTCCCGGCGCCGAGGCCGGCGAAGCACAGGGCGGCCCAGGCGAAGCCGGCCAGCACGCGACGGCTGCGAGCCACCCGACGCAGCGCAGAGCTGGGAACCGAACCCTGCACCATGGAACCCGCGAACCGCATCGCCGTGACCCAACCGTTAAGCTCTCGTTAACGAAAGCTCTCACGCCGGGGGGCCGGCGGCAATCGGCGGATTAACAAAAGGTTAATGCTGTGCGCAACGCGGATGACGTAGGAATTCCCAGACCTGTGGCACCCGTGCCGTCGGGTGGCCGAGACCCGCGCGAAAACGTGAAGATCTCCAACGGCATTCGCGAGCCGTGAGCGCCGTTGTCCACCGCCGCCACCTGAAGGATCAGAACGCTTGGGCGGCTGGAGGAACGACATGCGGTGCACAACGGATGCGCTCGCGGCGCTCGCAGTCGCAGGGCTCGTGATCGGAACCCTGGTGGCGGACCCGGCCTCGGCCGCGACCCCGGACACCCCATCGCCCCCGCAGACGAGTCCCGGCGATCTCAAGAGCGATGGCCCGACGCAGCCGGCCAAGGTCCAGGACGGCCAGTACACCGACAAGAACGGCGATCCGACCTACCACGTCACCGACGGCGGCAAGAAAGTCGATTGGTACACGATGTCCGGGTACCTGCGGTACAACGCCAACTGCATCGTCTGCCACGGCCCGGACGGCATGGGGTCCACCTACGCGCCCTCCCTGGTCGATGCGCTCAAGGGCATGGACTACGCGCACTTCGCCGGCATCATCACCGGCGGCAAGAAGGACGTGAACGCCTCGCAGGAGCTGGTCATGCCGGCATTCGGGGATAACCGGAACGTCATGTGCTACATGCCGGACATCTACACGTATCTGCGCGCCCGCGCGGATGGCGTGGTCGGACGCAACCGCCCGGCCGACCACGAGGCGAAACCCGCCGCCTTCACGAAGGCGGAAGACGTCTGCATGAAGTGAGCGCCGCCGCGTTTCCGCGCGGGCGCGCAGCCTCCGAAATCGACGGCGCGACGCCCCGTTGCGCCGGTCGGTTGTGCACGACATACTCCGCGCAAGACACTGAAGAGCGAGGGCAAAGCTCGCCGAGGGGGTGTGAGGGGGTGGAACGTGGTTCAAGGGACCGGAGTGCGCCGCCATGCGTGCGGTATCTGGACGGCCTGGACGGAGGCCGTCGCGGCCTCCGACGCCGTCTCCGCGATCGCGCGGGCGATCGGTACCCCGGCCCTGTCCCAGATCGTCGCCTTCTTCTCGCACGATTACGACCCCGAGATCCTGGCTAACGCCATGGAGAAGCAGTTCCCCGGCGTCCCCGTCGCGGGCTGCTCGATGTCGGGGGGCATCGCTCCGGCGGGCGGCCTCGATCGCGGCCTCGTCGTAATCGCCTTCCCGTTCGAGCGCTTCCGCATCGTCTCGACCGTGCTCGACGCCATCGACCACCTCGATGTCGAGCGCACCGCCTCGGCCGTGCGCGCCCTGCGCCGGACCCTGGACCCGATGGTGTCATCCCGCGAAGCTGAGGCGCCGGCGATCGATCATCGCCGCTTCGCGCTGTCGCTGATCGATGGGCTGGCCAACGCGGAGGAGACGGTGGTCTCGGCCATCGCGTGGGCGCTCGACGGAATCCCGATCGTCGGCGGTTCGGCGGGCGACGACCTGCGCTTCCGGGACGCGGTACTGCTGCATGGCGGCCGGATCCACCGTAACGCGGCGGTGCTGGTGCTGGTCGAGACCGATTTCCCGTTCGAGATCTTCAAGAGCGACAATTTCGAGCCGACCGGGACCAAGTTCGTGGTCACCGCCTCGGACAGCGAGCGGCGCACGATCCACGAACTCAACGCCGAGCCGGCAGCGCGGGAATACGCCATGGCGATCGGCCTCGACCCCGAGGGCCTGTCGCCGATGAGCTTTGCCGCCTACCCGCTCGCCGTGAAGGTCGGCGGCGAGTATTTCTGCCGCTCGATCCGCCGCATGAACGAGGACGGCTCGCTGAGCTTCTTCTGCGCCATCGACGAGGGCGTGGTGCTGACGCTGGCCGAGCCGCGCGACATCGTGGCCTCCACCCGGACCGAGTTGGCCCGCCTCGACACGGCTTTGGGCGGCGTAGACCTGATCATCGGCTTCGAATGCGTCCTGCGCCGGCTCGATGCCGAGAGCCGGCAGGTGGGCCACGGCATCGCCGACCTGTACCGCCGCTACAACGTCGTCGGCTTCGAGACCTTCGGCGAGCAGTACCGGGCGATGCACCTCAACCAGACCTTCACGGGCATCGCGATCGGCAAGGGGCTTACCGGGGGCACGGAGCCCGGCGACCCGCCCGTTCCGGCCGGATCATGACCCTTCACCCGAGCGGGCTCGAGACCGACGCCTCCCTGCGCCGGCGGATCGAGAAGCTGGAGCGGATCAACGCCGCGCTGATGTCCCATGTCGAGCGCAGCATGGATCAGCGCGGCAGCGCCTACTCGTTGTTCCAGACCGCGATCATGCTGGAGGGCCGCGTCCGCACCCGTACCGAGGAGTTGACCGGACTGATGCACCGCCTGGAGCGCTCGAACGAAGCCCTGGCGGCGGCCAAGGAGGAGGCCGAGACCGCCAACCGCTCGAAGACGCGGTTCCTGGCGGCGGCGAGCCACGATCTGCTGCAGCCCGTGAACGCCGCGCGCCTCTCGATCTCGGCGCTGGACGACCTGCCGCTGCCGCCCGAGGCGCGCACCATTGCGGGCCGGGTGGAGCGGGGCCTCCAGACGATCGAGGACCTGATCAAGACGCTCCTGGACATCTCCAAGCTCGATGCCGGCATCGTCCGGCCGCAGTTGCAGCCGGTCTTCCTGCCCGACCTGCTCGCCGAGCTGGCGGGGAGCTTCAAGCCGTTCGCCGAGCGCAAGGGCCTGCGGCTCGCCGTGCGCTGCCCGGACCTCACGGTCACGAGCGACGTGATGCTGCTCCAGCGCATCGTCCAGAACCTGGTCTCCAACGCCATCCGCTACACCGGCGCGGGCGGCATCGTGCTCGCGGCGCGGCGCGCCGGCGGCGGGGTCCGGGTGGACGTGTTCGATACCGGCTGCGGCATCGCCGCCGAGGAGCACGACCTGGTCTTCGAGGAGTTCTTCCGGGGCGGCGCCCGGACCGGCGCCGCGGAGGAGCCGGGCCTCGGCCTCGGCCTGTCCATCGTGCGGCGCATGGCCCAGGCGCTGGATCATCCTTTGACCCTGGCCTCGCGGCCCGGCCACGGCACCCGGGTGACCCTGGGCCTGCCGCTGAGTCCGATCCCGGCCGCCATCGCGCTGCCGGCCCCCGTGCTGACCCGCCTGTCCGGCGCCCACGTCCTGGCGGTGGAGAACGACGCCGCGACGGCCGACGCCCTGGCGCGCCTGCTGCAGAACTGGGACGCCCGGGTCTCGACCTTCCGGGATTTGGCCGGGGTCCGCGCCGCCATGCAGGCCGGAGCCCCGCGGCCCGACATCCTGGTACTCGACTACCACCTCGACGACGATGCCTGCGGGCTCGACGTCGCCGCGTACCTGAATGACCTCTACGGCGAGGCGCTGCCGGTGATCGTCACAACCGCCGACCATTCTCGCGAGGTCGAGGCGAAGGTTGCGCGGTCCGGCGCGGAGTTGCTGCGCAAACCGATCAAGCCCGCGCAGCTGCGCTCGCTCCTGACCTACATGCTCGCCTGATGCATAGCCGGGCGAATAATCCCGCCGCGCCGTGACATAGGACACACCACGGCCCTCGACGCTGTGCCGCGGCTGCGCGAGAGGGAACCGGCATCCGCGGTGCATCCGCGCCCGGGTCTCCCCCCGCAACCGACGTCGCCGGCCCTCCGGGACGCCGCAGGAGCGCGCGCATGGCGCAGGTCCCGGCCGGTACAGGCGTCCCCACCCAGCACGACGGCCTGCCGCCGCGGGAGCGCGTCCTGGCGATGGCGGCGATCGGGCTGGCCATGACCATGGCGGTCCTCGACGGGGCGATCGTCAACGTGGCCCTGCCCGTGATGGCGAAGGACCTGGCGGTGAAGCCCGCCGACGCGATCTTCGTGGTCAACGCCTACCAGATCGCCGTGACGGCGAGCCTCCTGCCCTTCGCATCGCTTGGCGACATCTTCGGCTTCCGCCGGGTCTACCTGCCGGGGCTCGCGGTGTTCGTCGCGGCGTCGCTGGCCTGCGCGCTGGCGCCGAGCCTGCCCTTGCTGATTGCGGGGCGCATCGTCCAGGGGCTCGGCGCCGCGGCGATCATGAGCGTCAACATCGGCTTCGTGCGGTTCATCTATCCGCACCGGATGATCGGCCAGGGGGTCGCCAACGTCGCCCTGGTGGTGGCGGTGGCCTCGGCGGCGGGGCCGACCGTGGCGGCCGCGATCCTGTCGGTGGCGAGCTGGCCCTGGCTGTTCCTGGTCAACGTCCCGGTGGGGCTGCTCGCCCTGGCGGTGGCCACGCGCACCCTGCCGGCGACCCCCGCGAGCGGGCGGCGCTTCGACCTGGTGAGCGCCGTGCTCAACGCGCTGACCTTCGGCCTGCTGATCATCGGCATCGACGGGCTCGGCGACCCCGAGGGCCAAGCGATCGCCGTCGCCGAACTCGTCGGCGCCCTGGTGATCGGCACCGTGTTCGTGCGGCGCCAGATCCGGCTGCCCGCCCCGCTGCTGCCGGTGGACCTCCTGCGGATCCCCGCCTTCGCCCTGTCGATGGCGACATCGGTGGCCTCCTTCTGCGCCCAGATGGTGTCCTACGTGGCGCTGCCGTTCTACTTCCAGGACGTGCTGCACCTCTCCAGCACCCAGACCGGATTCCTGCTCACCCCCTGGCCGATCGCGGTGGCCGCGATGGCGCCGATCTCGGGGCGCCTGGCCGACCGCTACCCGCCCGGTCTGCTGGGCGGCATCGGCCTCGCCATGCTGGCGGCCGGCCTCGTCTGCATGACGCTGTTGCCCGAGGCGCCCGCCACCCTCGACATCGTCTGGCGCCTGACCCTGTGCGGGCTCGGCTTCGGCCTGTTCCAGTCGCCCAACAACAAGGTGATCGTCACCTCGGCGCCGCGGGAGCGCGCCGGCGGAGCAAGCGGCATGCAGTCGACGGCCCGCCTCACCGGGCAATCGCTCGGCGCCGCCCTCGTGGCGGTGATCTTCGGGCTGACCCACGGGCTCGGCGCCGAACGGGCCGTTACCCTCTCGCTCTCCTGCGCGGTGGCGCTCGCCGCGATCGGCGGCTGCGCCAGCGTCCTGCGGCGGGGTAAGGGCGGTTAGGCGAGCCCGGTATGCCACCGACCGGCCTGGCGCGCGTTGGGCCGATATCCACAACCCGTGTTCCAAGCCCCGGAGTCTCCGCCCATGGACCTCGACCTCACCGGCAAGAAGGCCCTCGTCACCGGCTCGACCGGCGGCATCGGCTACGCCATCGCCAAGGAGCTCTGCGACCTCGGCGCGGAGGTCGGCGTCAACGGCCGCACCGCCGAGCGGGTCGAGGCGGCGCTGACCAAGCTGCGCGGCGAGACCAAGGCCGGCCGCGCCTTCGCGGCACCGGGCGACGTGGCCACCGCCGAAGGGGTCGATGCTCTCGTCCGGGGGCTGCCCGTGGTCGACATCCTGGTCAACAACACCGGGATCTTCGAGCCGAAGCCGTTCTTCGAGATCCCGGACGCGGACTGGCAGCGCTTCTACGACGTGAACGTGATGAGCGGCGTGCGCCTGTCCCGTGCCTACGCCCCGGCCATGGCGGAGCGCGGCTGGGGCCGCGTGATCTTCATCTCGAGCGAGTCCGGCATCAACACGCCCACCGAGATGGTCCATTACGGGATGACGAAGACCGCGCAGCTCGCGATCTCACGCGGCCTCGCCCAGACGGTGGCCGGCACCGGCGTGACGGTCAACAGCGTGCTCCCCGGGCCGACCCTGTCGGAGGGCGTCGCCGAGTTCATGAAGCAGATGGCGGGAGGGGCGGCCGATGCCGACCTCGACGCGATGGGCCGGGCCTTCGTGGCCGAGCATCGCCCGTCGTCGCTGATCAAGCGTCTCGCGACGGTGGAGGAGGTTGCGAACCTGGTCGCCTACCTCTGCAGCCCGGCAGCGAGCGCCACGACGGGCGCTGCGCTGCGGGTGGATGGCGGTGTCCTGCAAGGTCTCGCGTAGACCGCTTCGATCGAAACGGTCGTCGGCTCGGGGCCGTCGGGCCCCGTTCGATCGAGAGTCACCGGTCCGGCTGAGGCGCCGGACGCGGGCTTAGACGATCAAGACTTCAGGTGAGCCGCGAGATGCTTGTTCATCTCGAACATGGAGCACTTGTCCTTGCCGAAGACCTTCTTGAGCTTGTCGTCGGCGAGGATCTCGCGCTTGTTCTCGGGGTTCTGCAGGTTGTGCTTCTTGATGTATTCCCACACCTTGCTGACCACCTCGCCGCGGGCCAGCGCGGCCGTGCCGACGATCGCGCCGAGCTCGGCGGACGGCTTCAGCGGCTGCTGCAGGGCGTTCGGCTTCGCGCCGGCGGCCTTCGTGG
>NZ_VRVD01000880.1:0-1535 GCF_008040015.1 Methylobacterium sp. WL18
TCCGCCAAGGGCGAGGTCGCCGGCATGCAGGCCGTGACGCAGGCGCGGCCCGCGCCGGAGATCCGGTTCAAGGGGCCGGACGGCGCCGAGACCGCGCTGTCCGACCTCAAGGGCCGGCTGCTGCTGGTCAACCTCTGGGCGACCTGGTGCGCCCCCTGCAAGGCCGAGATGCCGGCGCTCGACCGCCTCCAGGCGGAACTCGGCGGCCCCGATTTCACGGTCGTGGCGATCAACGTCGACACCCGCAACCTCGACAAGCCGCCGGAATGGTTGAAGCAGGCCGGCATCCACGCCCTCGCCTTCTACGCCGACCCGGGCGGGCGCGTGCTGCCCGCGATCCAGCGCGACACGCAATCCCCGGGCCTGCCGACCACGATGCTGATCGACCCGCAGGGCTGCACCATCGGGGTGATGAAGGGCCCCGCCGCCTGGTCGAGCCCGGACGGGCTGGGGTTGATCCGCGCGGTTCTGGGGCGGACTTCCTGAAGCATCGTTCCGAAAGGTGGCCGCCAGCTTTCGGAACGATGCGCGCGAGGGTTCAGGTGCGCTCGTAAGTGAGGAACCGCCCCTCCGGCGCCAGTTGCTGGATGAGATCGAAATCCTCGCGATTGGCCGTCAGAACGGGACGGCCAGCCCGCGCGGCGGTCAGGAAGATGAGCGCATCGGCGAGGCAGGCCGTGCGCTGATGCCTCTGGTAGCCCTGGAGGCGCGCGAGGGTGCCGGCGACAAGTCCGGCATCCGCGAAGGTCTGTGCGTCGGGCGCCAGCAGGCGCGTCTCCGGTATGCGACTGAAGAGTTCGGCATAGTGATCGCGCAGTGCCACCCAGTTCGGTCCGTGCGGATCGGCGGCGGCCACCCCGACCGACAGTTCGGCGAGAGCGACGGCACAGTGAAACAGCAGCGCCCGCTCGATGAGCCGGTGCAGCGCCTCGGGCAGCCTGCCGGCAGCGCTATGGATATAGACGCTCGTGTCCAGGACGAGGGCCACAGGCGTCGCCGCGTCGAAGGTCGTCCAATCCGGGCGTTCGCTCTGCGGACGCGGAACGAGGCGAACGCTTCGCTTGTCCGGCTTGCGCCGCCGAAGCGCGCCACGCAGGTCCACGCTCAATGCGAGCCGGTGTCGAGATCGTGGTCTGCCCCGAGCCGTCCCGCCGTGCGGCCGAGAAAATCCGCGACGGGATCGGATTGAGCCAGGAGCGCCAGGGCGACCATGCCGAGTTCGGTTGTCGACGTGATCCCGGCCTCCCGCTTGGCGGCATCCACCAGGGCGGTCGGCACGCGGAAGCTCACGTGCTCGGACGTCTCTCCATCGAGCAGCCCGGCTTGCCGCGCTTCCTCCAGCACGGTGGCATGGATGCGGGCGGCCGAACGCGGGGCCCGCTTCCGCTGTACGGATGTGGTTTTCGGTACAGCCATTCCCTGCACCTCTCCCTCTCGAACGGCGGCAGGATAGCGCAAGGACCGATACACGGACAGATGGCGGCCCGCGCCTTCCCGCCTCTTGCCGCCGCCCCTTGCCGTCACCCCTTGCCCCC
>NZ_VRVD01000881.1:0-1534 GCF_008040015.1 Methylobacterium sp. WL18
GTGGGGGCCGGCCGCGTCACCGAGCCGGCCATAGAGCAGCGGGGCCGCCAGCGCGCTGCCCCCGAGCGTGCAGGTGTAGAACACCGCGAACGCCCGCTCGACCCGGCCGCCCGGGGCCAGTTCCGGCACCGTGCCGTACAGGACCGACGAAGTGCCGTTCAGCATCACCCCGAGCAGCGGCAGCAGGATCAGCGCGGGCACGAGCGGCAGGGCGATCACCGCCAGGATCGCGGCCGCGGTCCCGGTCTCGGTCAGCAGCACGGTCCGGGTCACGCCGAGGCGCTCCCCGAGCCGGCCGCAGACGGCCTTGCCGAGCGCGCCGCCGATGAACACCAGCGAGAGCGCGAGCCCCACGGTGGTCAGGGCCGCGCCCTTCTCCTGCAGCAGGAACGGCAGGTAGAGCAGGAAGGCGGGGCGGGCGGCGTTGTCGAGGGTGCCGATGGCGACGAGCAGCCCGAAGCCGGGCCGCGCCTCCGTCCCGTCGTCCACCCGCGCGGGGCCCAGGGCGGTCCGGGATGGCGCGCTGCGTGAAGTGGGATCACGCGGCAGCCAGCGGCCGACGCCGAGCGCGACCGCGACGCCCAACCCGGCGATCACCCAGAGCGCCGTGCGCCAGCCCGACAGGGTCAGCAGGAAGCCGACCAGCGGCGGCACCGCCGCCTTCCCGAGGTCGCCGGCGAAGTTGTAGGTGCCGAGCGGCCCCCGTGCGGCGGCCCCGTAGGCCCGGGCGATCACCGTCGAGGCGAGCGGATGCTGCGTGCTGCTGCCCGCGCCGCCGAGCAGCAGGCCGGCGCAGAGGCCGATCAGGCCGCCCGACGCCCCGGCGAGCGCGTAGCCGCCGGCGCTGAGCAGCGTGCCGAGGACCAGGACGGTGCGGGCACCGAGCGACTGGGCGAGCCGGCTCGCCGGCATCTGCAGGGCGGCGAGCGCGCCGTTATAAAGCGCGCGCAGCAGCGCCAGCGCCACGTAGTCGAGGCCGAACTCCGCCTGCCAGACCGGCAGCAGCACGTAGATCAGGTCGGTGTAGCCGTCGTGGAGGGCGTGGTTGACCCCGGTGACCACGAGGGTGCGCTTGTCCTCGATGCGCTTGTCCTCGATGCGCTTGTCCTCGATGCGCTTGGCCTCGATGCGCTTGGCCGTCCGGTCCGGGGCGTCGTCCAGCGAGGCGGTGAGCTCCGATGCGCGGGCCATCTGCTTCCCTTGGTGGTTCCACCGCAGGATGCGGGTCTCGCGCCCGGCTGACAAACGACTTATGCTGACGCTCGCGTGAGGAAATCTGACAGACATGCATCGCCGCCTGCCGCCGCTCAACGCCCTCAAGGCCTTCGAGGCGGCGGCCCGTCACGCGAGCTTCACCCGCGCCGCCGAGGAGCTGCGCGTGACCCACGGAGCCGTGAGCCGGCACGTGCAGATGCTCGAAGGCTGGCTCGGCGTGCCGCTGTTCGAGCGTCACAATCGGCGCGTGGTGCTCACCGAGGCCGGGCAGAGCTACGCCGCCGAGATCGGCGCCGCCCTCGACCGCGTCGCCCTGGCC
>NZ_VRVD01000882.1:0-1531 GCF_008040015.1 Methylobacterium sp. WL18
GCCGGGCGGCCCGGCATTCGTCGCGCCCCGCGGACAGGCCGGCGAGCAATCCTTGAGAAACCGTGATCACAGGATCCCCGGATCGCAGGCTCACGGCAGGCTTTGATCCCGGGATCACTGCGGATAGACTGTGGTGCGGCCGCCGCACGCGCTGGAACATCGCGTCGCCCGGCCCCGATACGGGCGAACTGCATGACGAAGCGCCGCGAGGCCGGCCGAACGACACCGCACGCCGACACGCTGCCGGAGCAGGCCGCGGTCGAGCGCGCCATCGAGGCCGTCCTCGACCGTTTGCGTCCCAAGGACCACCCGGGCACCAAGGATCGCCAGGACGCCAAGGACCGCCCACACCCCAAGTCGGCCGGCAGAACCACGTCCCGCCCCCCGGCGGCCGAGGCCACCCGGAAGCCCGGTCCGGGCCGGAAGGCCGATTGAACGGCCGGATGCGTCCGGGCCAGCGGCGTATCCCGAAGGGGGAAGACCGCCCTCCGGGATGACACGTTACGCGTAGAAAGCAGGGGCTTTCTTGAACATCGGCCACGCGTCCGGATCGTGACCGGTCACGATCTCGGCCCCCGTCTTGTTGGCGATACCGTGCAGCTTCTGGACCGAGCGGACGCAGTCGACGGCCGAAGCCAGGAAGCCCGGCAGCGCCTTCTGGTTCCAGTGATCGAGCGTATAGGCCGCGTCGATCGTGAGCAGAACCGGCCTCGAAGTCGGCAACCGCACCAGAAAAGATTGATGTCCAGGGGCGTGCCCCGGGGTAAACACCGTCGTCAGCGTACCGTCGCCGTAGATGTCATGATAATCGTCGGCCGGCCCGTTGAGGAACTGCCATTTGAGATTGGGCCGGTCGAAATCGGCGCGGATATAGCCGCCCCGGGCGAACCAGTCCGGCGTGAACGCATATTCGTATTCCGACCGCTGGACGATGTGCGTGGCGTTCGGGAAGCGGCCGATCGCGCCCGTGTGATCGAGGTGCAGGTGGGATTGAAGGACGTAGCGAACGTCTTCCGGATCGATCCCGAGGCGGCGCAGCTGGTCGACGCAGCCCTCCTCCTTCCGGAGCACGGGATAGTAGACGTCGGCGATGCTGCCCCAATAGGCGTGGGGATTCTCGGCGACCTCCACCGCGTTGCCGCCATCGATGATGGTATGCCCAACCGGATGCGTGACCAGAAAGAACGGCACCGGGATCTCATAATCCGCGCCGTCGCCCTGGTTCATCTTGATGTTGTGAACCTTGCACTTCAGCGATCCGGACTGGAGCATGTATAGTCTTATATCGCTCATTTTTCCCCCCATTTTCGATATTTTTGCTACATAATTCCTCCTCGTCCGATCGATTTTCAATCACACCGTCAGCTTCAATCGGGGTATAAATACTCGGATCTTACTCAACACGACGAAAGGTCCGAGCTATCGAGTGTAGCGCGAAGCTTTCTTCGACTTCAAGCGCGTTGGCGAACATCTATGACCGAGCTGGAACGGCCGTGACGCGCCGGCCCGGCGGCGCCCGTCGAAGCCGGGC
>NZ_VRVD01000883.1:0-1531 GCF_008040015.1 Methylobacterium sp. WL18
ACGGGCGCTGGGTGCCGCTTCTCGAAGGGCTCGGCGTGGACGTCGCGCCCCTGGAGCCGGCCAATGCGGGCTTTGCCGTGGCGTGGTCCGACCTGTTCCGCGAGCGGTTTTCCGGGGCGCCGCTCAAGCGGGTGGCGCTCGCCTGCGACGGCGTTGCGGTCCGGGGCGAGGCCGTGATCACCGCCGCCGGGATCGAGGGCGGGGCGATCTACGCCCTGTCGCGGCCCCTGCGGAATGCGATCGCCGGGCGGGGAAGCGCCCGGCTCACCGTCGATCTGCGTCCCGACCTGACCCGGGTTGATCTCGCCCGCCGCCTCGCCGGCGCCCGGCCGGGGTCCGGCTCGATGCCCTCGACGGCCGCGCCATGCTGTGCGCCCGCTCCGGCCTGTTCCTGGCCGGCGAGATGCTCGACTGGGAGGCGCCGACCGGCGGCTACCTGCTCCAGGGGGCCTTCGCGGGCGGCCGGGCCGCCGCCGCCGGGATGCTCGACTGGCTGCGCGAGACCGGCGGGTGATCGGGGCGATCGCGCCGCCTGGAGCTCGGATCTGCGCGGCGGGGTCCTGATCTTTTCTACGAAGGCGCTGGCTTATGCCCTCGCCCCGCGCGGGGACAGAGCGGACTCATACATCTCCGGACGAGGCGCAGGTCCCCTCTCCCGTGCGGGAGAGGGACAGGGTGAGGAATGCGACCTGTCCGGAAAGACCTGGTCCCTCACCCCAGCCCTCTCCCGCACGGGAGAGGGGGCGCGTCGCGCCTTGCACAAGCCGATATGTGGACATCGGAGCCCGTGCGGGCGTGGGAGGCGCCAGCGTCGCTTCGATGAGAGAGGTTTGACACCTGCAGCCGTCACCGCCGGGTGCAGAACCCAACGATCCCCGAGGCCTCTGCCGGGCAGGTGGCGCCCTCCCCGTCATAGACCGGGGTGCCGCCCTTGAGGCAGTGGGCGGTGACCAGCGTCTCATCGGCCTCGCAGGTGATGGTGCAGCCGCCCGCGCAGTCGGACTTGCGCACGGCCCGGAGGGCGGAGGCGCCGGCCTCGCCCCTGGCCCCTGCCCCGCCGGCCGGGCCGGGCTCGCCCTTGGCCCCCGGCTCGCCCTTCGGTCCCGGATTGCCTGGGGTGCCCGGGATTCCCGGAGCCCCCTGCTCACCCTTGGTGCCGGGCTCACCCTTGAGCCCCGGGTCGCCTTTCGGACCCGCATCGCCCTTCGGCCCCGGCTCCCCGGTCGGGCCCGCGGCGCCCTGAGGGCCGGGTGGGCCCGGCGGGCCTTCGGCGGCGCAGTTCGCGACGACCGCCTCGCGCTCGTCCGGGTCGGCCTTGAGAGTCACCACGCAGGTCGGCGGCCGGTAGGGGACCCGGAACGCGAAGCGCCCGCGCCGGTCGGCCTGGATCGAGATGTCGTCGTCCAGGACCACGATCGCCCCCGGCTTGCGCACCGAGCCCGAGATCCGCAGGTCGCCGGCCTCGATCCGGGCGTCGTAGACCATGATCGGCTGGCTCGGGACCGGCGCGTGCCGGGGCCGCGGCTTGGCC
>NZ_VRVD01000884.1:0-1524 GCF_008040015.1 Methylobacterium sp. WL18
CTGATGGGCTGCCCGGAGGATCTCGGCAGCTGGCCGGCCATGGAGGCCCCCGAGCCGCGGGACTGGGACGGCCTGCCCCGCGCGCTCACCCTCGCCCAGGCCCGGGTCGTCGTGATCATGCCGGTCTACAAGGGCCGCGGCGAGACCCTGCGCGCCATCCACGCCTGCCTGTCCGCCCCGCAGAACACACCCTTCACCCTGCTCGCGGTCAACGACCGGTCCCCCGACCCGCAGCTGACCGCGGAGCTGAAGGACCTCGCCGGCCGCGGCCTGTTCCACCTCGTCGAGAACCCGGAAAACCTCGGCTTCGTGCGCTCGGTCAACCGCGGGCTGTCCCTGCGCCAGGGCCGCGCCGTGGTCCTGCTCAACTCCGACGCCGAGGTCTTCGGCGACTGGCTCGACCGGCTCGTTGCCCATGCCGAGACCGCCGAGGCCGAGGGCCGGGCGCCGGTCGGCAGCGTCACACCGCTGTCCAGCAACGCCACGATCTGCAGCTACCCGAAGTTCAACGCCAACAACGCCATGGCGCTGGAGATCCCCCGGCCCGAACTCGACCGGGCGGCGGCCCGGATCAACCGCGGCCGCTCGGTGGAAGTCCCCACCGGCGTCGGCTTCTGCCTGTACATGACCGCCGCCGCGCTCGATGCCGTCGGCACCCTCGACGAAATTGCCTTCGGTAAGGGCTACGGCGAGGAGAACGACTGGTGCATGCGCGCCCGCAAGGCCGGGTTCGCGAACCTGCTCGCCGAGGACGTGTACGTCTACCATGCCGGGCAGATCTCGTTCGGGCTCGACCCGGGCGGCGAGTACGACCAGGGCCAGGCGGCCTTGCTCGCCAAGCATCCGGACTACCCGGCGCTGGTCGGCCAGTTCGTCCAGGCCGATCCGGGCCGGCGCGGCCGGGCGCGGCTCGACCTGTACCGGCTCGCCCGGCACTTCCGCGGCCGGGCCGTGCTGTTCGTGACCCACAGCTGGGGCGGGGGCATCCAGCGGCACATCGACGACATGATCGCCCGGCTCAAAGCCGAGGGCGTGGCCGTGGTGCTGCTCTCGGTCGACCGGGCCCGCAACATCCAGGTCAACGTCTCGTACCGCAGCCGCGAGTTCGTGTACCTGCCGAGCCTGGACAGCCTGTACCTGCCCCGCGACGCCGAGGCGGTCGCCGCCTTCGTGGAGCAGCTGGCGCCGCTCTTGATCCACGTGCACTCGCTGGCGGGCCTGCGCTGGACCGCGGCGCGCGCCCTGATGGATCTGGTCACCGGGTCGGGGCGGCCCTATGCCTGGACGCTGCACGACTTCTCGCCGGTCTGCCACCGCAACCACTTGGTGATGCCGGACGGGCGATATTGCGGGCTGGCGCCGGTGCCCGTGTGCCGGGACTGCCTGGCCTCGGACGCCGACGGCTACGAGGAGCCCGATCCTGAGGAGCGCCGGGCCGCGTTCGGACGGTTCCTGGCCGGGGCGGCGCGGGTGTTCGCGCCGTCGGCCGACACGGCGGGGCGGATCGGGGCGGTGTACCCGGAG
>NZ_VRVD01000885.1:0-1523 GCF_008040015.1 Methylobacterium sp. WL18
GGCCGCGCCCATCGCGAAGCCGGCCACCGGCAGGCCGCAGGCCATCGCCTCGATCGCCACCAGGCCGAACGGCTCGTCCCAGCACGGGGTGAACAGGAAGACCGAGGCGCGGCCGATCTCGGCGGCCAGCGCCGAGCCGTCGAGATGGCCGCCGTAGCGGATCGGGCCGCCGAGCTGCGGGGCGATCCGGTCCGCCCAGTAATTCGGCTCCTCGATCGGGCCGTACAGGGTCAGCGGGATACCGGCGCGCCGGGCCGCCGCGATCGCGTGGTGGGCGCCCTTGATCGCAGCCAGCCGCCCGGACCAGACGGCGCTGCCGTCGCCGCGCTCCCGGAACGGCCAGGCCGCGGGGTCGACGCCGTTGTGCAGCACCGACACCTCCGGCGGCGCGCCCTCCGGCCACCAGGTGTGGAGCTGCGCCCGCGAGGTCACGGTGATCCGGTGACCCGGGCCGGGGCTGTCGTGCACGAACCCGCGCAGGGCGTCGTAGGGCGGCACGTGCAGGGAGGTGACGGTGGGGACCCGCGCGGTCCGCCGACCCTCCAGGGGCAGGCGGCTCAGGCTGTTGTTGTGCAGCACGTCGAACCCGCCCGCCGCGATCCGGTCGCAGGCGGCGGCGTAGCCGGCATCGACATGGGCCCGCAGCCCCGGATCGCCGCGATGCTCGAGCCCCGGGAAGACGCGCTCGTGGTGCATCGGCACAACGGCGTCGATCGCGAAGCGCGGATCGCTGTCGCCGGAGGCGAACAGCACAACGTCGTGGCCGCGGGCCGCCAGCCCCTCGGCGAGATGCCAGCTATGGGCCTCCATGCCCCCCGTGAAGGGCGGCGCGACCGGGTGGCGGATATGGGCGAGGAGCGCGATCCTCACGCGGTCGCCGCCGCGCCGACCCGGGATTCCAGATACCGGATGACGGATGCGGAGTTGGTGTAGGGCTGGTGGCTCTGCTGCCCGGTCAGGGCGAGGTCGTCGGCGTCGGGCCGGCGCAGGATCCGGATCGGCCGGTCGGGCGTGTCGTCGATCAGGCCCATGACCCGGAATGCGTAGAGCCAGTGGCCCATGGTCCGGTAGCCCCACTTGGCCTCGAACAGCTCGGCGTTGCGCACGACGCTGTCGAGGTGGTGGATCGGCGGCATGTGGTGCGGGTGGTACTGGTGATAGGCCAGGGCGCCCTTGATCCAGGCGATCGGGGTGCCGCTCTGGTCGAGGATCTTGCCGAAGTCGGTGTCCTCGCCGCCATAGCCGGCGTAGCGCTCGTCGAAGCCGCCCAGCGCCAGGAAGGTGGCCCGCCGGATCGCGAAGTTGAGCGACCAGAAGCAGCGGTAGTCGTTGCAGAGCTCGATGCCGGAGGCCGGCGGGCCGCGGCGGTCGGAATGCCGCTCAGCGCTGGCGGCCAGGTCGGCGTAGCGCCTGTATCGTATACACATCTGACGCAGCCGACCATATACTCTGTGTAAAAATGGGTGGTAGCCGTATCAATAAAAAAAAAATAAAAACTCTTATGACGGGGGCAGTACGAGGGG
>NZ_VRVD01000886.1:0-1519 GCF_008040015.1 Methylobacterium sp. WL18
GGCCGCAGGGCGCCGAGATCGTGACCCTGGCGCTGGCGCCCCCGGCGGCGAAGCCCGCCGCGACGCTGAAGCAGCGCGCCCGGCAGATGTCGGTCTACCTGGAGCCGCCGGTCTACGACCAGCTCCGGGACCTCGCCTATGCCGAGCGGACCAAGATGCACGCCCTGATGCTGGAGGGGCTGGACCTGCTGTTCAAGCAGCGCGGCGCCCGCTCCATCGCGCAGCTGACCGACACCCCGCCGCGCTGAACCCGGCGCGGCTCGACCCTGCCCCCGCACAGGGTCCCGGACGCGACCCGTTCAGGGAGTTTGCAAAGGCAGCTCTGACAACACCCCGTCATCCCAGGGTCGCGCAGCGAAGCCCCGGGATGACGGGGTGGATGCCGACGCGTCCTTGGACATCCGGAATCCGTCACCCGTCTCACCGCTTCCGCGCCGTCCCTTAGGCAGCCGCCCGGGCGATGGATGCGCCCGAGCCATCAGGCCGGTCCTGCGCGGTCTCGACCGACCGGCTCCGCTGGCGACGATACTTACGGACAGCTCAATGCGAACGCCGCGCAAGCCCTCGGCCCTGCTTGTCCAAAACCTAAACCTTCGATCTGTCAAATGCTTGCTTGAATATTCTGATGTGCCGCGCGAAGTCCAAGAGCGGCTCGGCTGCAACTCCTGAACCGCGACAGCCGACAGCGTTCAGGCTTCCTTTACGGGACCGCTACAATTCTGGGTGGACCGGCTGAGCCCAGGGGCGCGGCCGGTGCCGGCTCGTTTCCGGGCCGCTGTCCCGCGTCGCGTTTGGTGAACCCCGATATGGTGCGCACGACCCTTCCCCGGCCTGCGCGCCTCGCCCTGCGGCTCCTGGCCGTTTCGGGCGTGGCCCTGGCGACGGCCAACTGCGCCACCAATCCCCAGCAGCAGAAGCTCAGCTCCGGCAACGGCATCGACCCGAAATACGGGGTCAAGGCGAGCCCGCGCCTCTACAACGAGGGCGACGTGATCCCGAAGGGCGGCGGGCGCCGCTACACCGGCAAGCCCTACGTGGTGGCCGGCCAGACCTACGTGCCCAAGGAGGATCCCCGCGGCTACGTGCGGGAGGGCCTGGCCTCCTGGTACGGCTCGGCCTTCCACGGGCGCATGACCGCCAACGGCGAGGTGTTCGACCGCCACTCGATCGCGGCCGCCCACCCGACCCTGCCGCTGCCGAGCTACGCAAGGGTGACCAACCTCGACAACGGCGCCTCGATGATCGTGCGGGTCAACGACCGGGGCCCCTACCATGCCGGCCGCGTCATGGACGTCTCCGAAGAGGCGGCCGAGGCCCTGGGCTTCCACCGGCGCGGCACCGCGCGGGTGCGGGTCGAATATGCCGGCAAGGCAGCGGTCGCCGGCAGCGACGACCGCAAGCTGCTCGCCAGCCTGCGCACCGACGGGCAGCCGGCCGGGCGCTCGACCGTGATGATGGCGGATCTCGGCCCCTCGGAGGAGCCTGAGCGCTACGCCCGCTCGGGGGGGGGCTTGAAGGC
>NZ_VRVD01000887.1:0-1510 GCF_008040015.1 Methylobacterium sp. WL18
GGCCGAAGGTCCGCAACCGCACCCAGCCCCGCGCCCTGCTGATCGGCTCCTCCACCGGGGGGCCGCGGGCGGTGGGCGAGATGCTGGAGGGGATCGGCGCCGCCGCCCTGCGGCGGGTGCCGGTGCTGATCGTCCAGCACATGCCGCCGATCTTCACGGCCGTCTTCGCCGAGCACCTCTCCACCCGCACGGGACTGCGCGCGGCCGAGGGCAAGGCCGACGAGCGCCTGGAAGCGGGCCGGATCTACGTGGCGCCGGGCGGGCGCCACATGGGGCTCGTGGCGGGACCCGGCGGTCCCACGATCCGGCTCACCGACGGGCCGCCGGTGAACTTCTGCCGCCCGGCGGTGGACGTGCTGTTCAAGGACGCGGCCGTGGTGTTCGGCGCCGCCACCGCGACGGTGATCCTCACCGGGATGGGCTCGGACGGCACCAATGGCGCGCGTGCGCTCACCGATGCGGGCGGCCCGGTCCTGGCGCAGGACGAGGCGACCAGCACCGTCTGGGGCATGCCCGGCAGCGTCGCCCGGGCCGGCCTCGCCGAGGCCGTGTTGCCGCTCCCCGAACTCGCGACGGCGCTGCGCGCCCTGATCACGGGGCAGCCGTCATGACCGAACTCGAGTTCGAATACCTGCGCAGCTTCCTCAAGCAGCGCTCCGGCCTCGCGCTGACCGCGGAGAAGCGCTACCTGGTCGAGAGCCGCCTGACCCCGGTCTGCCGGCGCTTCGGGCTTGCGACCCTCGGCGACCTCATCGGCACGCTGAAGCTCGGCCAGGACGGGGCTATCGAGCGCGCCGTGGTCGAGGCGATGACCACGAACGAGACCTTCTTCTTCCGCGACCGCATCCCGTTCGACCTATTCCGCGATACGATCCTGCCCGAGGCCCTGGCGCGCAACGCCAGCCGGCGCCGGCTTCGGATCTGGTGCGCCGCGGCCTCGACCGGCCAGGAGCCCTATTCCCTGGCCATGCTGCTGCAGGAGGCGGCGCCCCGGCTCGCCGGATGGCAGGTGGAGATCGTCGCCACCGACCTGTCCACCGAAGTGATCGAGAAGGCCAAGCTCGGCCTCTACAGCCACTTCGAGGTCCAGCGCGGCCTGCCGGTGCAGTGGCTGATCAAGTACTTCACCCAGATCGGCGAGCAGTGGCAGATCGCCCAGAGCCTGCGCTCCATGGTGGATTACCGCCAGCTCAACCTGCTGCACAGCTTCGCGTCGCTCGGCCAGTTCGACGTGATCTACTGCCGCAACGTGCTGATCTACTTCGACGCGC
This sequence comes from Methylobacterium sp. WL18, assembly GCF_008040015.1. NCBI lineage: Bacteria > Pseudomonadati > Pseudomonadota > Alphaproteobacteria > Hyphomicrobiales > Methylobacteriaceae > Methylobacterium > Methylobacterium sp. WL18. Next base: position 1,272 of record NZ_VRVD01000887.1, read on the forward strand.
CGACCAAGTCGGACGTGCTGGCCCGGCTCGCGGCCCAACTCGCACCGGGGGGCGCCCTGCTGCTCGGGGCGGCCGAGACCGTGATCGGCCTGACCGACCGGCTCAGCCCGAACCCGAAGCAGCGCGGCCTCTACGGCCACTCCGAACCGGTGGGCCGCACCTCCGAGATGGCACCGCCCCTGCGCGTGGCCGCCGGCGTCTGACGGCCCGGCGGCCGGTCCGGGCCCCGTTCGCTTCGG
>NZ_VRVD01000888.1:0-1503 GCF_008040015.1 Methylobacterium sp. WL18
GCCCACCAGCGCCAGCCAGCCCGGATCAGCCGCACAACCTTGGCGCGGGGTGGAGCAGCCCGGTAGCTCGTCAGGCTCATAACCTGAAGGTCACAGGTTCAAATCCTGTCCCCGCAACCAAATCCCTTCCGACCACCCGACCACCACCAAAAACCCGGCCCGCTCGCGCGGACCGGGTTTTTCGTGATCGGGGCTTCGCTTGCCGAGGCGGTCTGTCGAGCGGACGGTTTTGAGCCGTGACGCTGCGGCGTGATGGGCTGTTCCCTCTCGGCCTGACCGCTCGACCGCTTCGAACAGGCCGCCCAGCCGCGCTCCGAAGCGGTCTCAAGTCCGATCCGATCTCGCTTATCAACCGGCCCGCGCGATCGGCCTGGGACGGGCGCCGTGCGTCGCCCCCGACAGCCAGGGCATGTCCACGCGGCGTGCTCACAGAGCCGCGGTCGGGGCGTCCGATGTGACAGGCGGGGATTGCTGTAGCCTCCCGGTCGCGACGCGAAAAAGCACGCTGGAGTTGCGCCGAGAATCCCTGCCACAGCCGCCCGGTGATGCCGGCGTTCCGCATTGCAGTACGAATGCCGAGCCGAATATCGATTTCGTCTGAGACACGGTCTTTATTTCCCATCCTCCAGCCAGATCCTCTCAGTTGATGACGGATCATCTCCAACCGATCATGAGCCCGATCGGGTTCGATTGCGCACAAGCAAGATGGCGGGCTATTATTTTCCTTGAGGTTGGTTGTCCAATGCACCTGTTCTTGGCCTGTTTCTGAATGTATATCGCGATATCGAATTTGAGACTTGACGGGTCATTGAAAAGCGATTGTATCGGCCCTCAGGATCGCAACGCTGTTCTTGCGTTCTGACCAGTTTGGAAATCACGAGAAGGCGGCGCACACGATATGACTCAACGCGATGGCGACAGGAGCCGCTTCGTTACGCTCGCATCCGAGATCGTCTCGGCCTATGTGAGCAACAACCACGTGCAAAGCGCGGATCTGCCGAAACTGCTCAGCGACATCCACGGCGCGATCCAGGACGTCCACACCGGCGGCGCGGCCGTCGCAGCCCCCAGCAAGGCGACCACACAGGAGATCCGGCGTTCGGTGACGCCCGACTACCTGATCTCGTTCGAGGACGGGAAGCCCTACAAGACCCTGCGCCGCCACCTCACCCTGCGCGGCCTGACCCCGGAGGCCTATCGCGCCAAGTGGGGCCTCGATGCCGACTACCCGATGACCGCCCAGAGCTATTCCGCGCAGCGCTCGCAGCTCGCCCGCTCGCTCGGCCTCGGCCAGCAGCGCCGGAAATCCGCCGCGCCGCCGACCGCCCAGCCCGAGCCGGTCGCGCAGGCCCCCGAACAGCCGACCAAGAAGCGCAGTGTGCGCCGCAAGGAAGACGCCTGAACGGCCCTGACGGCCGGGCCTGCCCGGCTCGTCCGGCGACGGTGTCGCGGGCCTGCCGCAATCGGCTCCGATAGCGTAAGGCCGCACGGCGCGCCGCCGCC
>NZ_VRVD01000889.1:0-1495 GCF_008040015.1 Methylobacterium sp. WL18
GAGCGCGACGGTGCGCGCCCCCGGCCAGGGCGCCGACACCCCCGGCTGGCTCTGGTCCGCGGTCACCGACCTGATGGGCGCCCACCAGCGCGGCTACCTGGAACATTGCCGCCGGATCGCCCGGGAGGATCTGGCGGCCTGATCGTTTCGTGTCTTCGACCGATCGGCCCCCCTCCCCGTACGGGCTTGCGGATCCGGGGTCCTTCGTCGCCGGGCCGCCCTATTCCTCCGGCGGCCGCGGGCGGCCGAAATCCGGGGCTGCGGTCTCCTGGCCCTGGGCCACTATGCTGCGCCGGATCGCCCGGGTGCGGGTGAACATCGCGTGGAGCGCGTCGCCGTCGCCCCAGCGCACCGCCTTGGCCAGCGCCGACAGGTCCTCGTTGAACCGGCCGAGCATCTCCAGCACCGCCTCGCGGTTGTTGAGGAAGATGTCGCGCCACATGGTCGGGTCGGAGGCGGCGATGCGGGTGAAATCGCGAAACCCGCTGGCCGAGAACTTGATCACCTCGGACTGGGTCGCGGATTCGAGGTCCGCGGCGGTGCCGACGATGTTGTAGGCGATCAGGTGCGGCAGGTGGCTGGTGATCGCCAGCACGTGGTCGTGGTGCTCGGCGCTCATGGTCTCGACGTCGGCGCCCATGCCCTCCCACAGGGCCCGGACCCGCGCCACCGCCGCCGGGTCGGTGCCCTCGGGGGGCGTGAGGATGCACCAGCGGCCCTGGAACAGGGTCGCGAAGCCGGCATCCGGCCCCGAGAACTCGGTGCCGGCGATCGGGTGGCCGGGCACCAGCGCGACCCCTTCGGGCAGGTGCGGCTGGACCGCCGCCACCACGGCGCCCTTGACCGAGCCGACATCCGACACGATCGCGCCGGGCTTCAGGTGCGGCGCCAACTCGGCCGCCGCCGCCCCGATGGCGCCCACCGGCACGCACAGGATCACCAGGTCGGCCTCCGTGGCGCCCTCACGCGGGTCGCCGGTGACCAGGTCGGCGATGCCGAGTTCGGTGAGCCGGGCGCGCACGGACTCGTCGCGGTCCAGGGCCACGATCGTCCGGGCGAGGCCGTAGCGCCGGGCGGCGCGGGCGATCGAGGAACCGATCAGCCCGAGCCCGACGATGGTGAGGCGCCCGATGGGCGGGGTTGCCGTCTCAGGCATGCGCGCCCCGGCAAAAATCGCCGAGCGCCGCCAGGAAGGCCGCGTTGGCCTCCGCCCCCGCCACCGTCACCCGCAGGGCGTTGGGCAGGCCGTAGGCGCTGACCCGGCGGGTGATCAGCCCGCGCTCGGTGAGGAACGCGTCGGCGTCGGCGGCCGAGCGGCCGGGCGCGTCGGGGAAGTGGATCAGCACGAAGTTCGCGACGCTCGGCGTCACCGTCAGGCCGAGCGCCCGGGCGCCTTCGGTGAGTTTTGGCAGCCACTCGGCGTTGTGGGCGGCGGCGGCCGCCATGTGGGCCTCGTCGGCGATCGCCGCCGCGCCCGCCGCGATGGCCGGCCCGG
>NZ_VRVD01000088.1:0-11807 GCF_008040015.1 Methylobacterium sp. WL18
TCGATCGCGACCGGGCCGTGCCCGCCGCCCAGGCCGCCGCCGACGGCGTCGAGCCGTTCACGCAGGCGCGTCTCGACGCCCTGGTGAACGCGCGGCGGCCGGTCTTCGTGAACATGACCGCCGCCTGGTGCATCACCTGCGCGGTCAACGAGACGACCTCGCTGTCCACGAAGGCCGTGCGGGCCGCCATGAAGGATCGGAGCGTCACCTACCTGAAGGGCGACTGGACCAACCAGAACCCCGAGATCACCCGCCTGCTTGAGGCGCATGGGCGCAGCGGCGTGCCGCTGTACCTACTCTACACGGGCGCTGGGGAGCCGCAGGTGCTGCCGCAGATCCTCACCGAGGGAACGGTGCTGGCGGCCTTGGAGGCGGTGCCGGCCGCGTCCGGCAAGAGCGCGGCGCTGGTGCGCTGATTGCGACGAGCAGGAAGGGTTCAGGCTTCGAGGGAAAACGTTTCGTCGAAGGCATAGCCCGAGCCCCGCACGGTGCGGATCGGGTCGGCCTGCCGCGGGGCGTTGAGCGCTTTGCGCAAACGCCCGACATGCACGTCCACGGTGCGCTCGTCGATATAGACGTCGTGGCCCCAGACTCCATCGAGGAGCTGTTCCCGGGAAAACACCCGGCCCGGCGCCAGCATCAGGAATTCGAGCAGCCGGAATTCGGTCGGTCCGAGATGGAGTTCCTCGCCGGCGCGTCGGACCCGGTGGCCGGAGCGGTCGAGCTCGATGTCGCCCGCGGCCAGACGGTCGGCGACGTGGGCCGGCTTGGCCCGGCGCAGCAGCGCCCGAACCCGGGCCAGCAGTTCCGGCACCGAGAACGGCTTGACGATGTAGTCGTCCGCGCCGGTCCCGAGCCCGCGGACCCGGTCGCCCTCCTCGCCGCGAGCGGTGAGCATGATCACCGGCAGCCGCTCGGTCTCGCGTCGGGCCCGGATGCGACGGCACAGCTCGATGCCGGAGAGGCCGGGCAGCATCCAGTCGAGCAGGACCAGGTCGGGCGTGCGCTCGGCCAGGAGCAGTTCCGCGTCGTCACCGCGGCTCGCCGAATCTACCAGGAAGCCCTCGGCCTCCAGGTTGTAGCGCAGCAGGGTGGTCAACGCCTCCTCGTCCTCGACGATCAGGACTTGCATGCTCACGTTCGATAACCTGTTCCGAATTCGGCACGCATCGACTCAACCGCGCCGGAGGGCCCGGACGCGCCGATGGTGCAGTAGGCGCCGCAATCCCTCAACCCACGCGCCACTCCACTCGGGATTTGTCCCACGAGGTGGAGTGCGCGCTGCAGAGGCACCGCGACCCGCATGTCACGGGGCCGGGGCGGAGGGCCCGACCGTCGCATAGTTCGACGCGTCGTTCTTCGGCCGCTCCCCCGCCAGCGTCTCGCCGGTGGCGAGGTAGTGGATCGTCTCGGCGATGTTGGTCGTATGGTCGCCGATGCGCTCGACGTTCTTCGCGCAGAACAGCAGGTGCGTGCAGAACGAGATGTTGCGCGGATCTTCCATCATGTAGGTGAGGAGTTCGCGGAACAGCGAATTGTACAGGGCGTCGATCTCGCCGTCCCGCTCCCAGACATCGTAGGCCGCCTTGATGTCGCGGCTGGCATAGGCGTCGAGGATGTCCTTGAGCTGGGCTTCCGCCAGGTCGCTCATATGGCGCACGCCCAGCACGATCTTCTGCGCGGGCGCCTGATCGGAGATCGCGACGACCCGCTTGGCGACGTTCTTGGCGAGATCGCCGATCCGCTCCAGATCGCCGGAGACGCGGATCGCCGAGATGGTCTCGCGCAGATCGATCGCCAGCGGCTGGCGCCGGGCGATGAGCAGGACTGCCCGCTCCTCGATGTCGCGCTGGAGCGCGTCGAGGCGCTTGTCGGCGAGGATCACCGCCTGGGCGAGCGTATCGTCCCGGCGGACCAGGGCGTCGGTCGCCTCGGCGGCCATCTTCTCGGCGACGCCGCCCATCTCGGAGATCGAGCGGCGGAGGTCATCCAGGTCGGTGTCGTAAGAACTGACGATATGGCCGGGCATGGTGGATCCTTCGATGGCGTCCCGCAAACCTTGATCCGCGAGGTCTGGCGGAAACCCGCCGCTGCGATCACGGATACCGATGTGCGTTTCCCGGTACCCAGTCCCTTGCGTAGTTCACGTCATGATGCGGAGCGGATCGGCTTTCGGTATGCGACGACAAACAATCGGAATAGGCCGATGTTCCCAGATCAACGCAGCATGTCTCGGAGTAGCGCCCGGTCGTCTTCCGATCGGGCGCGGCCCCTCGTCTTGAAATCGGCGGGTCGACATGTGCCGATCCGGTACTCAACTCTTAAGCGAATTGCTTAGCCGAACCGGCCGGTGATGTAATCCTGGGTGCGTTGCTCGACAGGATTCATGAACATCCGGTTGGTCGGGCCGAACTCGATCAACTCACCCAGATACATGAAGGCGGTGAACTGCGAGATGCGGGCAGCCTGCTGCATGTTGTGCGTGACGATCACGATGGTGAATTCGTCGCGCAGTTGCTCGATCAACTCCTCGATGCGGCCCGTGGAGATCGGGTCGAGCGCCGAGGTTGGCTCGTCGAACAGGATAACCTCCGGGCTCTGGGCCACGGTGCGGGCGATGCACAGGCGCTGCTGCTGGCCGCCGGAGAGGCCGGTGCCGGCCTGGCGCAGCTTGTCCTTCACCTCGTCCCAGAGGGCGGACTTGCGCAAAGCCTGCTCCACCCGCCCGTCGAGCTCGGATTTCGGCAGCTTCTCGTAAAGGCGCAGCCCGAAGGCCACGTTGTCGTAGATCGACATCGGGAACGGCGTCGGCTTTTGGAAGACCATGCCGATCCGCGCGCGCAGATCGTTCAAGTCGACGGACGGATCGAGCACGTTCTGGCCGTCGAGCATGATCTGACCCTCGGCCCGCTGCTCCGGGTAGAGGCTGTAGATCCGGTTGAAGCAGCGCAGCAGGGTGGACTTGCCGCAGCCGGACGGTCCGATTAGGGCCGTGACCTGCCGGTCGTGGAAGTTGATGTCCACGTTCTTCAGCCCGTGGAAGCTGCCGTAGTAGAAGTTGAGGCCCTTCACGGCGATCCGGACCGCACCGCCCTCGTTGGCGTGGTTGCGGGTGAGATCGACCGTGGGGATCGCGGAGGCGGCGTTCATCGTCGTGTCCTCGAGAAGGGTCTTAGCGCGACATCTGCGGCTTGATGACGAGACGGGCGATGATCGACAGCACCAGGATCGTCGCGGTGATGAGGAGCGCCCCGGCCCAGGCGAGGCTCTGCCAGTTCGGATAGGGCGAGAGGGCGAACTGGTAGATCATGACCGGGAGGTTCGCGACGCCGCCCATCAGGTCGGGCGAGAACCACGAATTGTTGTTGAGCGCGGTGAACAGGAGCGGCGCCGTCTCGCCGGCGATGCGGGCCAGCGCCAGGATGATCCCCGTGACGATGCCGGCCGAGGCCGCCCGCCAGGTGACGCTGATGATCACCGTCGAGGGCGGGGCGCCCAGCGCAGCCCCGGCCTCGCGCAGGGTGCCGGGCACCAGGCGCATCATGTCCTCGGTCGTGCGCACGATCACCGGCACCGCGATGATGGCGAGCGCCACGCCGCCGGCCCAGCCCGAATAGGTCCCCATCGGCCGGACCATCAGGGTGTAGACGAACAGGCCGATCAGGATCGACGGTGCCGAGAGCAGGATGTCGTTGAGGAAGCGGATCAGCCCGGCGATCTTGGAGAACCGGCCGTACTCGGCCAGGTAGGTCCCGGCCATGACGCCGATCGGCGTCGCGACCGTGATCCCGATTCCGGTGAGCACCAGGCTGCCCAGGATCGCGTTGGCGATGCCGCCGCCCTCGGAGCCGGGCCCCGGGGTCGGGTGCATGAACATGGCGGGCGTGAAGCCCTGCACGCCCTGGATGATCAGCATCAGCAGGATCGAACCGAGCACCACGGCGCCCACGATCGTGGCGACCAGGCAGGCGGTGCGCAGCACGCGGTCGGCGATCCGCCGGCTGGGGCGGACACGTCCGGAGCGGCGCGGCGCGGCGGTGTTGAGGGCCATGGGGTTGGACGCGTCCATCGTGAGCCCTCCTCAGGCAGCTTTGACGCGGCGCGTCAGCAGCCGGGCGATGATGAGCACCACGAAGGTGATGACGAAGAGAATGCAGCCCAGGGCCATCAGGGCGTTGAGCTGAAGTCCGTCAGCCTCGTTGAACTCGTTGGCGATGCGCGACGCGATGGTCGAGCTCGGGTCGAAGATCGAGGCCGAGAGGCGGTTGGCGTTGCCGATCACGAAGGTCACCGCCATCGTCTCGCCGAGGGCGCGCCCGAGGCCGAGCATGATCGCGCCGATGATCGAGACGGAGGCCTGCGGGACCAGCACGTGGCGGACCACCTCCCAGGTGGTGCAACCGATGCCGTAGGCGCTCTCGCGCAGAACGGTCGGGATCTGGTCGAGCATGTCCCGGGCGATCGAGGCGATGAACGGCACGATCATGATCGCCAGGATGATGCCTGCGGTGAACACGCCGACCCCGGACGGGACCCGGGCGTAGAACAGCGTGCCGACGATCGGCATGCCCTCGACGATGTTCGACACCGGGATCTGGACGAAGCGCGCGAAGAGCGGCGCGAACACGAACAGGCCCCACATGCCGTAAATGATGCTCGGCACCGCGGCGAGCAGCTCGATGGTCATCGCCACCGGCTTGCGGGCCCAGCCCGGGCAGAGCTGGGTAAGGTAGACGGCGATCCCCAGGGAGACCGGGACGCCGATCAGGAGCGCCAGGGTGGCCGAGGCCACGGTCCCGATCACGGCGACCAGGGAGCCGTACTGCTCGGTCCCGACGTTCCAGGCGCTGGAGGTCAGGAAGGCGAAGCCGAATTCCCGGAAGGCGGGCCAGCCGCCATAGAGGATCGAGCCCAGGATTCCGGCAAGCACGATCAGCACGAACAGGGCGGCCCCGTAGGAGCAGACCCGGAACAGGGTGTCGAGGCTCCGGCTCGGTCCCTTGCGCGTGGCAGCGGCGCGAGGTCGGGCGAGGGCAATCGTCTCGGTCAAAGCGGACATCCGCGATTCTCTGCGAAGGGAGGCGTGGTAGCGCGGTGCGGGCCGCGATGCGAGGGAGGGGGCTTCAACCCCCTCCCTCCTCTTACTCACATGTTGAAGACGGGCTTACCGTCCTTACCCTTCACGGTTTTCCATTCTTCGTGGATCAGGGCGACGACGTTGTCCGGCAGCGGCACGTAATCGAGGTCCGCGGCGAGTTTGTCGCCGTTCTTATAAGCCCAATCGAAGAACTTCAGCGTATCCGCGGCCTTTGCCGCATCCGCTGATTCCTTGTGGACCAGGATGAAGGTCGCCGCCGTGATCGGCCACGCGTCGTCGCCCGGCTGGTTGGTCAGCGAGATGCCGAAGCCCGGGGCCGACTTCCAGTCGGCGCTGGCGGCGGCAGCCTGGAACGCCTTGTCGTCCGGCTGCGGATACTTGCCGGCCTTGTTCTGCAACAGGGCGTAAGCGAGCTTGTTCTGCTTGGCGTAGGCGGATTCGACGTAGCCGATGGCGTTCGGTACCTGCTTGACGGTGGCGGTGACGCCCTCGTTGCCCTTGCCGCCCTGCCCGACCGGCCAGGAGATCGTCGTGGCCGCGCCGTATTCCTTCTTCCAGGTCTCGGAGGCCTGGGACAGGTAGGTGGTGAAGATGTTGGTCGTGCCCGAGGCGTCGGAGCGGTAGACCGGGGTGATGGTGGCGTCGGGGAGCTTCACGCCCTCGTTGAGCTTCGCGATCCGCGGGTCGCTCCACTTGGAGATCTTGCCGGCGTAGATGTCTGCCAGGATGTCGCCGGTGAGTTTCAACTTGCCGGGCTCGAGGCCGGCGATGTTCACCACCGGCACGACGCCGCCCATCACGGTGGGGAACTGTACGAGTCCGTCCTTGGCCAACTGCTCGCCCTTGAGCGGGGCGTCGGTGGCGCCGAAATCGACGGTCTTGGCCTGGATCTGCTTGATGCCGCCGCCGGAACCGATCGACTGGTAGTTCAGTCCCGAGCCGGTCTCCTTGCGGTAGGCTTCGGCCCACTTGGAGTAGACCGGGAACGGGAAGGTGGCGCCGGCTCCCGTGATGTCGGCAGCGAGTGCGGCGGACGCCAGCTGGACCGTCGCGAGGCCGACGGCGAGCGCGTAAGCAAAGGGTCTCAAGGGAATCTCCGTAGCCGTCGGGCGAGAGCCTGCGCCTCTCTGCCGGCAAGCCCATGCCCGCGGCAGAGCTGTGCGGCCGGTCTTCCAAGAGACCCGGCGCCGGCCGCCCGATGGGCCGGGCGTTACGACAGGGAGATGACATCGGCATGACATCGCGCCGCAGACACGAAGGCACGGTTTGGGGCGCTGGCGCGTTCAAGCCCGGTGGCGGCGTCTCGGCGATGCCGTCCGCGCGACCAGGAAGGCAGTCGGATCGTGGATGATCAGGGGACCGACGCACAGGAAGGTCCCGATGCGGCATGGCTTGCCCTGCACGCCGACCGCGAGGCCGTGGAGCGCGCGCTGACCCTGGCGCAGGCGCGCCAGCGCTACGGCACCGACGCCGAGGCGATCGCTCAGGCGCGCCGCGAGGAGGCCGAACTTCTGGTGGATCTCGACCGGATCCTCACGCAGATCCGGGCCGCGGAGTATCGCCGGCGGCCGGGCTCGCGGCGCTGGTAGCGCAGGGCGAAAGCAATCTTGGCCGGGGCGAATATGGATTCGGTCGCGGCGCGGCTTCAGCCGACCCGGCGCAGCTCCCGCTCTTTCTGGCGCAGGCGCAGGAGCAGTTCGACGTGGGTGTCGGTGATCGGCTGCGTGTCGACGCTGCCCTCATAGACCGTACGAAGCGTCAGCCCGAGCTGATGCGTGTCGATCGCCTGCTTGAGGGCTCGACCGGGATGCCCGCGCCCCTCGGACGCGACGATGGACGGCTTCATGTTTTCCTCCCGCCCTTCAACCGCGTGCTCCTGAACCACGGTCCCGGGATGGGATCAGTCTCGCCAAGAATGGTTAACGAAACGTTACGCGCAACAAACGGTTAAGGTTGATGCGCGTTCATGCATCTGCGCCTTGCAGCAGCCTGGCCGCCGCGGCCCGGGCCTCATCGGTCACCGTGGCGCCGGCCAGCATCCGGGCGATCTCCTCGCGGCGCTCCGCGACCGGCAGGCTCGCCACTCGGGTCGCGACCCGGCCGGCGCCTTTCACAGGGGCCTTGGCGATCAGGAAATGCGTGCTCGCGCGGGCTGCGACCTGGGGCGCGTGGGTCACGGCCACCACCTGGACGGTGGCGGCGAGCCGGGCCAAGCGCAAGCCGATCGCGTCGGCCACCGCGCCCCCGACCCCGGTGTCGATCTCGTCGAAGATCAGAGTCGGGGCGGAGCCCTTGTCGGCGAGCACGACCTTCAGGGCCAGCATGAAGCGCGACAACTCACCGCCGGAGGCGACCTTCATCATCGGGCCGGGCTTCGTGCCGGGGTTGGTTTGCGCCCAGAACTCGACCCGGTCGATGCCGGCGGGATCGCGCGCCTCCGGGTCGGTGACGATCTCGGTGATGAACCGGGCGCGCTCGAGCTTCAGCGGCGGCAGCTCGGCCTTCACGGCCGAGTCGAGCTGCTTGGCCGCCCGGCGTCGGCCGGCGCTGAGTTTTTCCGCCGCCTCGGCATAGGCGGACTCAGCCTTGGCGCGGGCCTGTTCGAGCCCTTCGAGGGCCGCCTCCCCGGCATCGAGGCTCGCGACCTCGCCGGCGTAGCGCTCCGCCAGGGCGGCGAGGTCGTCGGCCGGGACGTCGTATTTCCGCGAGGCGGCGCGCAGCGCGAACAGCCGCTCTTCCGCGCGCTCCAGGTCGCGCGGGTCGAACTCGGTCTCGGAGACGGCCGCGTCCAGGACCGCCCGCGCCTCGTCGAGGGCGACCATGGCGGCGTCGAGGGCGTTGACGCAGGGATCGATCAGGGCGGGGAGCTGCCCGGCCCGGCGCTCCAGCTTGCGCAGGGCGGCCGAAATGTGCGGCACGCCGGAATGCGGTCCGCCGACGGCGTCCAGCGCCTCGTTCAGCTCGCGGGCGACCTTTTCCGATTGCTGCATGACGCTGCGACGTTCGGCGAGCTGAGCCTCCTCGCCGTGCTGGGGCGCCAAGGTGGCGAGTTCCTCCACGGCGTGGCGCAGGAAATCCGCCTCCTTGCGGGCCGCCTCGATGCGGGCTCGGTGCTCGACGAGTTCCGTGCGCGCCGTGCGCACGGCCTTGGCCGCCGTCGCGACCTTCACGAGCTGCGATTGCAGGCCCCCGAAGGCGTCGAGGATCGCCCGGTGGGAGGCCGGGTCGGCCAGCGCGCGGTCGTCGTGCTGGCCGTGGATCTCCACGAGCGCGGCGCCGATCGCCCGCAACACCTGCACGCCCACGGGCTGGTCGTTGACGAAGGCGCGGGTACGGCCGTCAGCCATCTGGGTCCGGCGCAGGATCAGGTCGCCCTCGGTGTCGATCTCGGCCTCGGTCGCGATTCGACGGGCCGGATGATCCAGGGGGAGGTCGAACACCGCGGTGACGCCGCCCTGCGGCTCGCCATGGCGCACGAGTCGACCGTCGCCGCGGCCACCGAGGGCCAGGGCGAAGGCGTCGAGCAGGATCGATTTGCCCGCACCCGTCTCCCCGGTCAGGACGCTGAGGCCTGTCCGGAAATTCAGTTCGAGCCTGTCGATCAGAACGATGTCGCGGATCGCGAGCTGCGCCAGCATGCGGCGGCGGGGATTCCTGAGGACGGGACCGCAGACATAAGGCCGCTGCGGCGCGGATTCACCCCAAAAATGCGCCGCGGCGCATCTCCGGTGACGCGGGTCTGCGCGGACGAGAAAGGCCCGGAGCGTCGGCTCCGGGCCTTGGGACATCTGGCGGCAGGCCGAAACCCGCCGGATCGATCACTCGGCCGAGGCGGTCTTGCCCGTGACGGTCCGGTAGATCTTGGACAGGAACGAGGTCTTCTCCTCGCGGGGCTCGACGCCGCCCTTGGCCAGGAGCGCATGCGCGTCCTTGTACCAGGGGCTATCCGGGAAGTTGTGACCCAGCACCGCCGCGGAGTTCTGTGCCTCCTGGGTGATGCCGAGCGCCCAGTACGCCTCGGTCAGGCGCTCCAGCGCCTCTTCCGCGTGGCGGGTGGTCTGGTACTTGGCGACGACGTCGCGGAACCGGTTGATCGCGGCCGGGAAGTTGCGCCGCTCCAGGTAGTAGCGGCCGACCTCCATCTCCTTGCCGGCGAGCTGGTCGCGGGTGATCTGGATCTTCGAGCGTGCGTCCGTCGAATACTCGGAGGTCGGGTACTTCTGGACCAGTTCCTGCAGGGCCACCAGCGCCTTCTCGGACCGGTCTTGGTCGCGGGTCACGTCCGGGATCTGCTTGTAGTTCGACATCGCCATCAGGTACTGCGCGTAGGCGGCATCCTTGCTGGCCGGATGGCGCTGCAGGTACCGCTTCGCTGCGCTGATCGCGTCGTCGTACTTCTGGCCCTCATAGTTGGCGTAGGCCGTCATGAGCAGCGCCTTCCGGGACCACTCGGAATACTGGTACTGCTTGTCGAGGCTATCGAATTTCTTGACCGCGCCCTCGTAGTCGCTGTCCTCAAGCTTGGCCAAGCCCTCGCTGTAGAGCTTGTCCGCGGGGACATCCGGAACGACTTCGGGCTTGTACTTCTCGGCGAACAGGTTGGTCGGGTCGAAGTCGCAGCCGCCGAGGCCCAGGCCGAGAACGGCCACGAGAGGCGCCATGAAGGCAGCCGCCCGGCGATGACGAATGGTGACAGGCATCTGGCGCTCTTTCCCGGGACCGGCGCACGTCCCGCGCCGTCGTGCCATCGCGTGAGTGGATCCGGCCCGACCGGGCCGTGCCCGTCGTTCACGGACCGTTAAACCCTGACGGTTGATTCGGGCACGAAAGCGGCAACGCCGCGGCAGACCGTATCGGTTGCCAGCTGTGTCCCGTGGGTCACAGAATGGGGGTCAAAGATCGCCCGCGAAGGCGGCGATGCCGAGGCCGACGCCGAGTTCCGAAAGGACGGCTTCGCGGCGCGAGCCCTGCGCCTCGATGATGGCGTAGTTGGACCGGTCCGCGAACAGGGCGGAGAGCACGCCGACATTCATCCGGTGGCCGCCGCAATAGGAGCGATAGGCGCCCTGGATCGGCAGTCCGGCCAGCGCGAGGTCGCCGACCGCATCGAGGATCTTGTGGCGGACGAACTCGTCCGGGAAGCGCAGGCCCTCGGGATTGACCACCGCGGTCTCGCCGACCGCGACGGTGTTCTCCAGCGAGGCACCGAGCGCGAAGCCGGCTTTCCAGTAGCGCTCCACGTCCTTCATCATCCCGAAGGTGCGGGCGCCGGCGATCTCGCGGCGGTACGTGGCGGGCGACAGGTCCATCGCCTTGCGCGAGCGGCCGATCACCGGGCTGTCGAAATCGATCTCCACGTCGAGGCGGAAGCCCCGGTCGATCGGGCGCAGCTCGGCGAAGGCACGGCCGGTCTCGATGCGGACGTGGCGCAGGATCTTCAGCCAGCGGCGCGGGGTGCCGCAGGAGGCGATCCCGGCCGTGTCGATGGCCTGAACGAATTGGAGAGCGGACCCGTCGAGGATCGGCATTTCCGGCCCGTCGATCTCGACCAGGGCGTTGTCGACCCCCAGTCCGTAGAGGGCCGACATCAGATGCTCGATGGTGGCGACGGCACCGGTCTCGACGTCACCGATGACGGTGCAGAGTTCGGTGGCGGAGACCAGGGCGTGATGCGCCTTGATCAGGCGGTCGTTGCCGTGGGTGGTGCTGGTCCGAAGAAACGCGATTCCGTGATTGGCCGGAGCGGGGCGGATAGTAATCTCGGCCGGGTTCCCGGAATGGACCCCGACTCCCGAGAGCGTTACCGGCCCCTTCAGGGTCGTCTGTTTATGCGTTCGCATTCATTAGCCCCCGGCCGCGATCAGGTCCGCCATCCCGACCGGGGATGGTGAGGAAACTGTCCGATCCGTCCGCTGCTTGAAGCCCCTACCCGCGCTATCAGGTTGTGTCCCGAAGCGCGTCTCATTGGTCTGGAAGTGTCTATAGCTGCACCGCACAGGGCAGCCAAATCACGGATTCTTACGCTCTGTTACAGACACGCTTGTTGTTCGGAGCGGTTAAAAACCTGATGGCACAAAGGCTTAAAGCTTGGTTAATGCGTGGCTAACCGGTGGCCGTTCTGTGGCGTGGATGCATCACGCAGCTGGGGATAGCGTCTCAAACGTTAACCCTGCTGCGACCCCAGTCCTCACATTTCGCAACCAAGGGTTGCTTCGCTGCAGCGCGAAGGGCCGGCGGTTTCCCGCCGGCCCCTCTTTCGTCGTCGCTCGCTCCGAGCGGTCAGTTCGCCTGGCGGCGGAGGAAGGCCGGGATCTCGAGCTGATCGTCGTCCATCATCCGGGACTGGGGTGCAACGCGTCCCTGGGCGTCGAGGCCGCCCTGGGCCGGCCGGTACTGCGGCGCCGCGGGAAGCGGAGCGCGCGGGGCAGCCGGCACGTGCGGCTGGTTCAGCTGGGGCTGGGCCAACTGGGGCTGAGCCATATGCTGCTGACCTTGGTGCGGTTGCGGCGCCACCGGGCCGGCGGCCCGGGGAGCGGGCACGCCCTCCATGTCGTCCCGCCGTCCGCCGAAGCCGACGGTGGCGAGACGGCGCAGCAGCGAGGTCCGCTTGGATTCCGGGGCGGCTTCCTCGGCGGCCCGATTCGCCAGGATCTGGTTCTGGGCGATCGGCGGCAGTTCGTGGATCTGCGGCATGCGCGGGGCGCGGGCG
>NZ_VRVD01000890.1:0-1494 GCF_008040015.1 Methylobacterium sp. WL18
GGTCTCGGTGAGCTCCCGCCTCGGCGAGGGGACGACGACGCGCCTGGCCCTGCCGCTCAGCATGGCGGTCACCCGGATCATGATCGTGGAGCCCGAGGCACTTGGTCAGCACGACCTTGTGGGGGCCCGGCTTGCGCAGGGCCTCCAGCAGCGGCAGCGCCTCCTCGACGGTGCAGTGCCCTTCGAGGTGGACGGTCTTGCGGGCGATCCGGATGGCCATCACAGCAGCTCCCTGAGATCGAGGACCAGGAGGACCCGGCCGTCCCCCAGCAGCGTGGTGCCGGCATAGCCGCCGATGCCGGCCAGGACGCCCTCCAGGGGCTTCAGGATCACGTCCATCCCCTCCCGGAAGTTTTCGATGATCAGCCCGACCCGCCGGCCGTTGACGTGGCAGACCAGGACGGCGGCGTCGGCCTCGTCCTGGGTCTGCTGCTGCTGTTGCTCGGGCAGGTGCAGCAGGCGCGACAGGCGCAGCAGCGGGATGATCGTCTCGCGCAGCACGAAGGTCTCGGCCTTCTTGATCCTGCGGATGTGCGCGCGCGGCACCCGCACGGTCTCGACGATCATGTCCATCGGCACGCCGTAGAGGCTGCCGGCGGCCTCCACGATCATGATCCGGGTGACCGCCATGCTGAGCGGCAGGGCCAGGCGCGTCGTCGTCCCCTCGCCGAGGCGGGAGCTCACCGAGACCTGGCCGCCGAGCTTCTCCACGGTGGTCAGCACCACGTCCATGCCGACCCCGCGGCCGGACAGGTCCGAGATCTCCGCCGCCGTCGAGAAGCCCGGGCGGTAGATCAGGTTGATCGCCTCCTGGTCGGACAGGCGGTCCGCCTCCTCCTGGCCGATCACGCCCTTGGCGATGGCGGCGGCGCGGATCCGGGCCGGGTCGATCCCGCGGCCGTTGTCCTGGACCTCGATGACGACGCTGTCGGCCTCCTGGCGGGCCTTGAGCAGGATGCGCGCCGTCGCCGACTTGCCCGCCGCCCGGCGCTCGTCCGGCGATTCGATGCCGTGATCGAGGGAGTTGCGGACGATGTGCAGCAGGGGGTCGCCCAGCGCCTCGATGATGGTCTTGTCGGCCGCCGTGTCCTCGCCTTCGAGGGCGAGGTCGATCCGCTTGCCGAGCTTGCGCGCGAGGTCGCGCACCAGCCGGGGGAACCGGTCGAAGATCTCGGCCACCGGCAGCATGCGGACCTGCATGATCGCGCCCTGCATCTCCTGGGCGAGCCGGTCGATGACCGCGTACTGCTCCTTGATCTCGCGGGACATCTCCCGCGAGGCGTAGGTCTCCTCCGCCCGCTTGGCGAGGAACGGCAGGGCGTTCTTCGAGACGACGAGTTCGCCGATCAGGTTCATCAGCAGGTCGATCTTGGCCTGGTCGACCTTCAGGGATTTTGGGGCGATGCGGCCCTCGGGCTCCTTGCCGGCGGCAGCTGCGACCGGCGCGGCCTCCTCGGCGAAGGTCTGCGGCAGCGTCCCGGCAGGGTCCGGCGC
>NZ_VRVD01000891.1:0-1491 GCF_008040015.1 Methylobacterium sp. WL18
GCCCAGCGTCTGGGCCAGGGCGACGCCCATCCCGCCCATCCGGTCGGGCAGGAGCAGCAGGCCGGCCCCGTTGACCGTGAGCCCGACCAGGGCCGCGGCGATGACCGGAAAGGTCCGGCGGCGGATCTGGAAGACTGGGTTCAGGGCGTAGAACATCATCGACAGGCAGAACAGGCCGGGCATCAGCGCGACGCTGTAGCTCTCGAACGGCCCGCGATAGGCGTCGGGCACCACCAGCCCCTGGAGCGCCGGCAGCACCGCCCAGAAGCCGACCGCGCAGGGCGCCAGCAGGGCGAACACGGTGCCGGCATTCTCGGCCACCTGCGCCTCGGCCGCCGCGCGGCCGTCCTGCTCCTCGGCCTGCACGGCGAACTGGAACAGCAGCAGGTCGAGCGCGGTGCCGAGCGTCATCATCGAGCGCGAGGTGACGTCGGCGGCCAGCGCGAAATAGCCGGCTTCGGCGAAGCCGGCATGGCCGGCGATCGCACCCCGGTTCACGAAGGCGAGGCACTGGTAGGCGGTGTTGGCCGCGATCAGCGGCAGGCCGTAGCGGGCGAAGACCCCCCAGGTGGCGCCGAGGCGCGGCTGCTCGAACGGGTGCTTGGGATCGCGCAGGGGGTGGCGCAGCAGCACCACGGCGGCGAGCTGGCTGAGTCCTGCCGCCGCCAGCACCCAGGCCGGCTGCGGCAGCCACCAGGCGGCCGCCGCCATCAGGATGAAGGCCAGGACGTTCTTGACCGCCACGAGGCCGAGATAGAGCTTTCCGTCGAACCGGGCCCGGGCCAGGGCTGCGTGGTAGTCGAACACCCCGATGCCGAGCGCGGCGAGGCCGGTGCCGCACAGGACCGCCGCGCGTCCACGCGCGCCGCCGCCGAAGCCGAACGCCCCGCACAGGGCGGCGGCGCAGAGCAGCACCAGGCCGATGCGCAGGTAGGCCCGGTCGAGCCCGTGGCGGATCCAGGGCTCGTCCACCCGCACGCGCCCCGAGTAGAACCGCGTCGCCGACAGCCGCAGCCACTCGAACAGCACCGTGTTGAGCACGATCGCTCCGGTGGTCGCCAGCGCGAACCGGCCGAAATCGGCGGGCCCGAGCAATTGGGCGATCAGCAGCCCGAGGATGAAGTTGAGCCCCGCATTGATCACGAAGGCGGCGATCACGGCCATGGACGGCGCCTCATGCGCGGCGAGGTTCTATAAGGTGCCCCAGGGCTTAGGGTCGGACCCGTAAGACTCTCCTAACGGGGCGGGAACAGGGCGAGGACTGACGGGCCTCTACAGCCCCCGCTCGTAACGCCAGGCCTCCATGCCGTCCTCGTAATAGGCGGGTTGCACGGCGAAGCGGGTGTAGCCCCGGCGCTGGTACAGGCGGATGCCGGCGCCGTTGTCGGCGCGGACCTCGAGGCGCAGGCGGTCGCAGCCATGGGCGCGGGCCTGGGACTCCGCGGCGTCGAGCAGTTTTCCGCCAAGCCCGAGGCCGCCGCGGTTGGGCGC
>NZ_VRVD01000892.1:0-1487 GCF_008040015.1 Methylobacterium sp. WL18
GCGCGGAGGCCGCCGCCGGCTTCCCGACCATCCGGGCCGTGGGCCTGCCGGCCCTGCGCCTCGGTCGCGCCCATGCGCCGGACGATCCCCAGGCTGCGCGGGTCCAGTGTTTCTTCGCGCTCCTCGCGATCCTGGACGACACCAACCTGCTTCACCGCGGCGGCGCCAAAGGCTTGGCCCGGGCGCAGGCGGCCGCGAGGGATTTCCTCGGCGCGGGGGGGACCGCCGACCCGGATTGGCGTGACCGCGCCGTGAGGATCCATCGCAGCTTCGTGGCGGCACGACTCAGCCCCGGCGGTTGCGCCGACCTCCTGGCCACGACGCTCTTCCTCGACGCGTTGTCCCGGTTGGCGTGATGGCCCGCGTGCCGGGCCGGCGCGCTCCGTTCGGCCGCATGGGAACGGGCCCGATCCGTGCCTACATGTGTCCCGTCGTCCGTCACGCCCCGGCCAAGCCCGTGTCCCTGCTCAGGTTCGCGCTCCTCGCGCTCGTCCTCGTCTTCCTCGTGCCGGTCGCGGTCTCGGCGACGCTGTATTGGCTGCGCGCGAGCGGCGACTGGCGCTCTGCGGACCGGTCTAGCGCCGGCCTGCTCCCGCCCGCCGAAACCCATCCCGGGGCCGTCGTGCGGATCTTCTCCGCCCGCACCGTGAGCTGGCGCGGAATCGTGGCGACCCACAGCTGGATCGTGATCAAGGGTCCCGGCGAACGCAGCTACCGGCGCTTCGATTACACGGCCTGGGGCCAGCCGATCTGGATCGACCGCTTCGTCCCGGACGGGCGCTGGTTCGGCAACCCGCCCGAAATCGTGTTCGCGGCGGACGGGTCCGACGCGGAAGCGATGCTGCCGCGCATCCGCAAGGCCGTGGCCGAGTACCGCTACGCCCGCCCCGGAGATTACGTAGTCTGGCCGGGTCCGAACTCGAACACCTTCGTGGCGGCCGTGATGGCGGCGGTACCCGAGATGCGGGCCAGCCTCCCCGCTACGGCAATCGGCAAGGATTTTCCCTATGACGGCCGCTGGATCGGGTGGACGCCGTCCGGGACCGGCATCCGGATCAACCTCGGCGGCTATTTCGGCCTCACCCTGGCCTGGGTCGAAGGGCTTGAGCTGAACCTGCTCGGCGGCGTCGCCGGGATCGATCTGCGCCGTCCGGGGATCAAGCTGCCGGCGATCGGTCGCGTCGGCATCTGACCGGCCGTTCGATCTAGTCCTGTCCGCCATGAAGGCGCGGGCGGATCTCGGACGCCCGTATCATCGCATCGTCGTGCCGACGCACAGCATCGGGCGGGCCGGGCTTAGTGCAATCGAACCAAATCGGTATAAGTACACCGATCGATTCGGCGCGATGGGTCATTTTTAGGGTCTGACTCACTTTCGGTGCAGGGGAGTTGATGGATCTCGGCTTCGGTCGTCGGAGATCCTGCCATGCCTCGCAGCCTGCATCCCAACTCGGTAATTCCGCGCGGACTCGTCATCGATCATGTCG
>NZ_VRVD01000893.1:0-1486 GCF_008040015.1 Methylobacterium sp. WL18
CCCCGGTAGCGCTCCAGCCGCCCCTCCGCGCTCAACTCGTTGAGGTCGCGCCGGATCGTCTGGACGGTGACGCCGAACTGCGCGGCGAGCGCCTCGATGGTGACGAAGCCCCGCTGGCGCACGGACGCCACGATGGCGCTGCGCCGTCCCTCGACGCCGGACACCTCGACCCTGTCCTCGGATCTCCGGTCGAGCGGTCGTGACATCAAGACTCCTGGCGTTTCCCGCTCCGCGCGGGTGCAGATGTTCGTTTTCGAACATCTTGTGGGTGTGGCGGCTTTCGCGAGAGAGTGAACCGGCTCGGGCGGTGGGGCAACCGGATCGCGGCGCTGCGGATTCGGATTCGCACAGGCGGCGGGTGTGCCGCAGGCATCTCCCTCGTCGGACCATGGAGTTCGGCTAGCCACACGCGTCGTCTCCCTCCCCCGCAAAAGGGGAAAGGGTGGGCGCATGTCATAGTCGAAGAGGATCGTTTGAAAGGCTCCGAGACACCAACAAAAAAGGCCTGCCGCGAGTGCGACAGGCCCGTTCGTCCGGGTGACGCCGCCATGCGGCGTCCCGGCGTGATCACATCTGGTGGTGACGCATCCGGCGGTGATGCTTCATCATCCGCTTGTGCTTCATGCGCTTGCGCATCATCGGGCGCTCGACCGGAGCGGCACCGCGCTCCATGGCGGCGGCTTCGCCGGCGCGCTCCATTCCGCCGCGGGGACCGCCCGCCTGGGCGCCGGAGGAGTTGTAGGGCGAGTTGCCCTGGGCGTACGCGGAGCCCGCGAGCAGCGTCAGCGACGCGGCGGCCAACAGAAGTTTCCTCATGATCAATCCCTGGGCGTAGACAGTCGCAGGCGAGGCGCCACCCGTCGTCTGGGTCGAGCCGCTGCGTCGGAAAATAAGCGGCTCAGAGGAGACTTGGTTCCCCGATCCCGCGTTTGGGAGGCGAATGATTGCTTGCCGGGGTCCGAGCGCCTATCTCGCGGCCTGTCCAGACGCGACGGCGACCGGGATGCGTGCGGGAGGGGGCGACTTTGGCCAGCAGCGGTTCGGCCTATCTGCTCCTGGATGTCGCCGGAACGCCCTGCGCCCTGCCGCGCGCGGCGGTGTCCGAGATCCTGCCCCTGCCGGACCTGCACAATCCCCCCGCCACGGGCGGCTGGCTCGCCGGCTTCCTCAATCTCGGCGGCGCGCCGATCCCGGTAATCGATCTGGCCCCGCTGCTCGGCCTGCGCCCCGCGGCGTCCGCGCCGGGCCTCTACGCGCATCTCGTGCTGACCCGCGACGACGCGGTCGCCTACCTCGTCGATCGCGCCGCCGACCTCGTAATCGTCCCGGATTCCGCGATCCGGCCGGCCAAGGAGACCGGGACGCTCAACGGCTGCGTGGCCGCCGAACTCGTGATCGGCGACCGCCTGGTGCACGCCCTGGCGCCCGAGGGCCTGCTGACCGCGCAGGAACGGGCCCGGGTCGCGGCCCTGACGCGGGCCGCCGC
>NZ_VRVD01000894.1:0-1485 GCF_008040015.1 Methylobacterium sp. WL18
ACCCGCAGGAGGCCTGCCTGGCCGCCGACGTGATCGTGACGGCCACGCCCGCCCGGGCGCCGCTGTTCGAGGCCGATTGGGTCCGCCCCGGCACCCATGTCGCCGCCATGGGGGCGGATGCCAAGGGCAAGCAGGAGCTGCCCCCGGCCCTGCTCGAGCGGGCGGCCCTCTACTGCGACCTGCCCGAGCAGTCGCGCACCATCGGCGAGTTCCAGCACGCCCCCGCGGCGGCGGAGCTGCGGGCGATCGGCGCCGTGCTGGGGAGCGGGCAGGGGGCCCGGACCGACCCCGAGGCGATCACGGTGTTCGATTCCTCCGGCATCGCCCTCCAGGACCTGACCATCGCCCGGGCGATCCTGGCAAAATGGGTTTCCAAAGGGCATGAGCCCTTTGGCGGGTAATCAGGGCGGAGCCCTGATGACGACGAGCAGGGCGCCGCCCTGCACCCGCAAAAGGTCGGGGACCTTTTGAAACCGGGATTTCGCATGCAGGACCGTCAGATCCGGGTCATCGGCATCGGCACGGGCGATCCCGAGCACCTGACCCTCCAGGCGGTGCGGGCGCTGGCCGATGTCGACGCGGTGTTCGTGCTCGACAAGCGCGCCGAGACCGCCGACCTCGTGGACATCCGCAAGCGGATCTGCGCCGTCCATATCCAAAAGCCCCACCGGGTCGTCACCATCGAGGATCCGCCCCGGGAGCGCCGCCCGGCCGATTACGGCGCCACCGTCGACGCCTGGCACGCGGCCCGGGCCGAGCGGCTGGAGGCGGCCTTCGCGGCGGAACTCGAATCCGGGCAGGTCGGGGCGATCCTGGTCTGGGGCGACCCGGCCCTCTACGACAGCACCCTGCGGATCCTCGACCGCATCGCGTCGCGCGGGCGCCTCGCCCTGCGCTACGCCGTGATCCCCGGCCTCTCGAGCGTTCAGGTCCTGGCCGCCCGCCACGGCGTGCCGCTCAACGCCATCGGCGGCCCGGTGCTGATCACCACCGGGCGGCGCCTCGCCGCGGGCTGGCCCGAGGATGCTGAGAGCGTCGTGGTGATGCTCGACGGCGATCCGAGCTTCGCCGGCCTCGACCCGGCGCTGACGATCTACTGGGGGGCCTACCTCGGCAGCCCGGACGAGATCCTGGTCTCCGGCCGCCTCGGCACCGTCGGCGCCGAGATCCGGCGGGTCCGCGTGGAGGCCCGGACGCGGCACGGCTGGATCATGGATATCTATTTGTTGCGCCGGCTCTGAGCGGGAGAGGCTGCGCCCCCCGACCCCGGCGAGCTGCGCTGCGCGCGCGAATATCCCGATCTCGTCCCTCATCCTTCGAGGTCTCCGCTTCGCTTCGCCGCCTCAGGATAAGGGGAGGATGGGAGGACTCGGGCCAGCAGCGCGCGCCGCGAGAACGCCGGCCCCCGCCGTGACCCCGCCGCCACGGACAGGACGGCCCGACCGGGCTAGACCCGCCGCCATGCTGCGCTTGCGGGACTACCAG
>NZ_VRVD01000895.1:0-1484 GCF_008040015.1 Methylobacterium sp. WL18
CCGCGACGCGGGTCCCGGCGGCCATGCGCCGGCTCGCCCAGTCGCCGATCATCTCCAGGCAGGTATGGTCGATGGCCGCGAGGTCCTCGGTGCCGAGGCGGACCTCGCCGCCCACGGGGGTGCGCTCCAGCGCCGCCGTCAGGGTCGGCAGCTGCAGGAAGGTCGCCGCCCCGGACAGCCGCAGCTCCGGCACCCCCGGGACCTCCGGGGCCGCGGCGTGCTCGATCCGCAGCCGCCCCTTGCGCAGGCTCGGCAGGGTCTGCGCGAGGCTCAGGGCCAGCCCGGTGAGCACCCCGCTCAGCAGATCCACCGCCACCACGGTCGCCAGCGTGGCGAACCAGATCGCCGCGGTGGTCCAGCCGTAGCGGGCCCGCAGGTGCAGGCCGTGGACCGGGCTCGCCAGCCGCCAGCCGGTGACCACCAGGATCCCGGCGAGGCTCGCGGTGGGCACCAGCGCCAGCAGCCAGGGCAGGGCGACCAGGAAGGCCAGGATCCAGAGCCCGTGCATCACCGTGGCGGCCCGGGTGACCGCCCCGGCCTGCACGTTGGCGGAGGAGCGCACGATCACCCCGGTCATCGGCAGGGCGCCCAGGAGCCCGCAGATCAGGTTGCCGACGCCCTGCGCGCCCAGTTCCCGGTCGAACCGAGTCCGGGGGCCGTGATGCATGCGGTCGACGGCGGCGGCCGAGAGCAGGCTCTCGGCGCTGGCGATGACCGCGATGACCAGCGCCATCACGACGATCTCGGCCTCGGCGAGCCGGGCCCAGGCCTCCGGATTCGGCAGGGCGAGGCCGGAGAAGATCGCCTCCGGCACCACGACGCGCTTGACCGCGAGGCCGCCGAGCCCGGCCACCAGGCTGCCCGCCAGCACCCCGATCAGCGCACCCGGCAGCAGCCGGAGCCGCGCCGGGCGCAACCGCTCCCAGGCGATCATCGCCGCGATGGTCGCGCCCCCGACCAGCACAGCGCCGGGACGGTCGCCGGCCCCGGTGACGAAGTCGAAGAAGGCCGCCGGGATCGCCACGAGGTTGTCGAGCCCGCTCGCCTGGGGCATGGCGTCGGTCAGGACGTGGAGCTGGGCGAGCACGATCAGGATGCCGATGCCGGCCAGCATGCCGTGCACCACGGCCGGCGAGATCGCCCGGAACCAGCCGCCGATCCGCAGGGCGCCGGCGGCAAGCTGGACCAGGCCGGCCACCACCAGGACGGGGCCCAGGGCGTCGAGCCCGTGCGCCTGCACGAACCCGTAGACGATCACGGCGAGCCCCGCCGCCGGCCCGCTGACCTGGAGCGGCGAGCCGGCGATCAGCCCGACCACGATGCCGCCGACGAGGCCGGTGATCAGGCCGCGCTCGGGCGGCACCCCGGACGCGATGGCGATGCCCATGCACAGGGGCAGCGCCACCAGGAACACCACGAACGAGGCGGGCAGGTCCCGCGCCAGGCTGGTCCGGACCGCGCTGCCGGGACCGAGCCGGTCGCGC
>NZ_VRVD01000896.1:0-1483 GCF_008040015.1 Methylobacterium sp. WL18
GGCGGCCCCGAGCCGCACCGCCGCCGCCGGCATGCCGTAGACCACCGCGGTGCTCTCGTGCTCGGCCACGGTCTGGGCGCCGGCCCGGTGCATGTCGGCCAGCCCGACCGCCCCGTCCTCGCCCATGCCGGTGAGCAGCACGCCGATTCCGGCAGGTCCGAGCTGACGGGCGAGCGAGCGGAACAGCACCGTGGCGGCCGGGCGCTGGCCGGAGACGGGCTCGGTCGCGACCACCCGCATCACCCGGCCGGAGCCGATCTCCAGGTGGCGGTCGCCGGGCGCCACGTAGACGCGGCCGGGCTCCGCGCGCTCCCCGTCCTGCGCCAGCGAGACCGGCAGGGCCACGACGCTGTCGAGCCAGGCCGCGAAGCCCTCCATGAAGGCCGGGCCCATGTGCTGGACCACCAGCACCGGCAGCGGAAAGTTTTTGGGTAGAGCGCCGATCACCCGGGCCAGAGCCGGCGGCCCCCCAGTCGAGGCGGCAACCGCCAGTAAACTCGGCGCCTGCCCCGCCGCCTCGGTCGGCGCGGCGAAGGAGGCCAGGCCGGTCCGGCCGGCCCATTCGGCACCGATCGGCCGCCGCCGGATCACCGGGACCTGGGCCATGATCCGCAGCTGCGTGCAGATCTCGCCGGCCACCGCCTCGTAGCCGGCATGGGTGGTGGCCACGGGCTTCTCGACCACCGACAGGGCGCCGGCGCGGAGCGCATTCATGGAGATCCGGAGCGAGGAATCCTCCACCGAATCGGCGATCACGACGATCGGGGTCGGCTGCTCGGCCATGATCCGGCGCGTGGTCTCGAGACCGTCGATACCGGGCAGGCGGATATCCATGGAGATCACGTCCGGCCGCACCGCCTGGAGGGTGGCCAGAGCCTCCTCGCCGGAGGGCACCGCGGCCACGAGTTCGAGCCGGGGATCGCGCGACACGATATAGCGCAGCAGCTCGCGCACCACGAGGCTGTCCTCGACGAGCATGACCCGGACGGGCGTCATAGCAGCTGTCCGATCGTGTCGAGCAGCTGGCGCTGGTCGAATTTCTGCTTGGTCAGGTAGGCGTCCGCGCCGAGGTCGAGGCCGCGGGAGACGTCGGCCGCATCCCCGCGCGAGGTCATCAGGATCGTCGGGAGCCGGGCGAAGCGGGTGTCGGCGCGCAGGGCCTTGAGCAGGCCGAAGCCGTCGAGGCGCGGCATCTCCACGTCGGCCAGCACAAGGTCGATGGGCTCGATCTCGGCGCGCAGCCGATCGAGGGCGTCCTGACCGTCGACGCAGACGACCACGCGGTAGCCGGCGGCTTCCAAGATGCCCTTCTCCAAGGTCCGGGTGGTGATCGAATCGTCGACGACGAGGATGGTCGCCCGTGCGGCGGCGCGGGGCGCGGTCGTCGAACGTGGAGCCTGCGCCATCGTTCCGGCCGAAAGGCCCGGCGCGATCGACGCGGCCCGGGCGGCGAGGCCGTCGGGGTCGAGGACCAGCACCGGCA
>NZ_VRVD01000897.1:0-1480 GCF_008040015.1 Methylobacterium sp. WL18
GGCCAGCTGGTCTCGGTCGCCGGCGGCGGCGACACCGTGGCCGCCCTCAACCATGCGGGCGTGGCCGCCGCCTTCACCTACGTCTCCACCGCGGGCGGGGCCTTCCTCGAATGGTTGGAGGGCAAGGCCCTGCCGGGCGTCGAGGCGCTGCGGGCGAAGGGCTGAACGGTCCGGAGGCGCCGCCGGAAGGCGCCTCCCGCTCTGCTGCAGACCGATCTATACAACGGAACGAACGCGAATTGAGGCGCCTCCGGCGATCGGGCGGATCGCCGGACGGCAAGCGGGAAGATAAGAGACCATGGCACGGATCACCCTCAGGCAGCTCCTCGACCACGCGGCCGAGCACGAATACGGCGTGCCGGCGTTCAACCTGAACAACATGGAACAGGGCCTGGCGATCATGGCGGCGGCCGACGCCACCGACTCGCCGGTGATCCTGCAGGCCAGCCGCGGCGCCCGCGCCTACGCCAACGACGTGGTGCTGGCCAAGCTGATCGACGGCCTGGTCGAGATCTACCCGCACATCCCGGTCTGCATGCATCTCGACCACGGGAACAACGAGGCCACCTGCGCCACCGCGATCCAGTACGGCTTCACCTCGGTAATGATGGACGGTTCGCTCAAGGGCGACGGCAAGACCCCGGCCGACTACGCCTACAACGTCGAGATCACCCGCAACGTCACCAAGATGGCCCATTGGGCGGGCGTCTCGGTCGAGGGCGAGCTCGGCGTGCTCGGCTCCCTGGAGAGCGGCCAGGGCGAGGCCGAGGATGGCCACGGCGCCGAGGGCGTGCTCAGCCACGACCAGCTGCTCACCGACCCGGACGAGGCGGTGAAGTTCGTGGAGGCCACCAAGGTCGACGCCCTCGCCGTCGCCATGGGCACCAGCCACGGCGCCTACAAGTTCACCCGTCAGCCTGACGGCGACGTGCTGGCGATGAACGTGATCGAGGAGATCCACCGCCGCCTGCCGACGACCCACCTGGTCATGCACGGCTCGTCCTCGGTGCCGCAGGACCTGCAGGACATCATCAACCAGTACGGCGGCCAGATGAAGCCGACCTGGGGCGTCCCGGTCGAGGAGATCCAGCGCGGCATCAAGCACGGCGTGCGCAAGATCAACATCGACACCGACAACCGCATGGCGATGACCGGCCAGATCCGGAAGATCCTGACCGAGAACCCGTCCGAGTTCGATCCGCGCAAGTACCTGAAGCCCGCGATGGATGCGATGACCAAGCTGTGCAAGCAGCGGTTCGAGGAGTTCGGCACCGCCGGCAAGGGCTCGAAGATCCGCCCGGTCTCCGTCTCCGAAATGGCCAAGCGCTACGCCAGCGGCGCGCTGGACCCGAAGATCGGCGCGCGTTGACGCGCCGGCCGGCCCAATGAGCAGCAACCAGCGCCTCGCCCTCCTCGGGCCCCACAACCTGGATGCCGACGGCATCGACGCCTTCGCGGCCGCACTCGGTGCGGCCTGCGC
>NZ_VRVD01000898.1:0-1478 GCF_008040015.1 Methylobacterium sp. WL18
ACCGTGCGGGGCGAGCGCAGCCGCGGCGGCGGCGGCCAGGAGGGAGCGGCGCGACCAGGCGGGGGATGGCGTCATTTGGTCAGGATCAGCTTGTCGTTGGCGGTGATGCGGAGCCGGTACCGCTGGCCGGCATGGCGGATGACGATCTCGCGGCGCCCCTGCAGGAGGCTCGCCGAGACGATCTCGCCGTCCCGGTCCAAGCCCGACGCTCCCAAGCCCAACGCGCCCAAGGCCAACCCTCCGTTGGCCAACCCTCCCTTGGCCAACGCACCCGTGGGCAACGCCCGAACCCCGGTCCGCGGATCCCCGCGGCCCGTGACCCGCGCGCCCGGATCGTCATCCCCGTCCAGACCGGACATCTTTGGAAAGCCTCAGCTTCGTTCTTTGTAACACTTCAAAATACAAAGACACATGGAAGAGATCGAACCATAGGGGCGATCAGCGGCAAATACCAGAGCCCTCCGGTCCAGGATAAGCTTGCGCGGATATCAGTCTCATCTGTCCGGTTTTCGCCGCGATCATCGCGGCACGTCCGGGCGGGAACGGCGCAAGACTGGAACACGCGCCGTGAAGCGCGTCCCGTGGTCGGTCGATACGGCGATGCCGACGTCGAGGACCGCCGCGGTTTTTCCGATGCTCGCGGACCATCATGGCGCGGCGCGAGCCGGCTCGACAGAGCCGTCGCGGTCGCAGGTATCGGGACGCTGCCGGGACGTGCGGCGGCGCCGCCTCAGCCGAACAGGGGCAGGCCCGCGCCGATGATCACGAGCCCGAGCACGATCAGGCTGCCGCCCGCGCTCTCCAGGGCCGCCTGCTGGACGGAGCGCTTCGGGGCGATGCCCGCGAGGGTCGCACCGGTCACCAGGCAGATGACGCTCAGGATGGTCATGACAGCTGCCCCGGCGGCCGAATCGGACACGCGCAACGGTTTCGGTGCCGATATGGATGCAGACCCGGCGTTAACGAATGGCCTACACCGGCTCCCGGGGGCGGGGCGACGGCCCGGTCCGAGAGGCCCGGCATCGCGCGTCGGCCCGGCGGGCGGCTTTGCGGCCGGATGCCGCGAGAGCCGGCATCCACTGCGGCGGCGAGCGCTCTAAGCTGGCGGGAAGCGCGCGAGATCGACCTCGATGGCGACCCGGTCGGCGCCGATCGTGGAGAACCGGATCCCGGCGCTCTCGAAGGCCTGGCGGACGGCCTGGCGGATCTTGGGACGCGGGCCCTCGCCGAACTCCTCCATCCGCCGGACGCTGGAGCCCGAGACCCCCGAGGCCGCGGCGAGGTCCTGGATCGACCAGCCGATGACCGCCCGGGCCCCCCGGATCAGCGGCCCGATCGCGGCATCCGGCACCGCGTCCCGCGCGTCGTCCGGCACGGCGAGCACGAGGCCGAACCATTCGCGCACCGCCCCGTCGGGCTCGGCCTGCGCCGCGCCCCGGCTGCTAAACCGGCGGTACGCCCCGTCCGCACCGCGGATG
>NZ_VRVD01000899.1:0-1477 GCF_008040015.1 Methylobacterium sp. WL18
TGGTGGGGATGCGCCCGGCCGACACGCCGCCGGTCGGCATCCCGGCCGATCCGGCCCGGCCGGCCGCCGTGGAATCGGCCCTCACCCGGGCGCGGGAGCTCGCCGCCGCCTTGGGCCGCCACGTGCGGGCCCAGGCCTGGGACCAGGCCACCACGGCCTTCACCGGGTTCGAGGCGGCCCTGGTCGAAGCGAAGGCGGCGGCCGAGGCTTGAGCCGGGTCAGGCCGAGACCAGGCCGTCGAGGCGCATGCGGGTGATCAGGGCGACCTCCTCGAGGGCGGTCGCCTCCTCGGCGGCCGGTTCCCGGGACAGGCGCGCCTCGAACGCGGCGAGGATTTCGGCCCGCCCGCGCCCGCGCACCGCGATGATGAACGGGAAGCCGAACCGGGCGCGATAGGCCGCGTTCAGGCGATCGAAGGCCGCGCCTTCCTCCGCGTCGATGCGGTCGAGGCCGGCGCTGCCCTGCTCGCGCGTCGAATCCGCCGTCAGGCTGCGGGCCCGGGCCTCCGGGCCGGCCAGCTCCGGATGGTTGTTGAGGAAGGCGCGGCGGCGCTCCGGTGGCGCGGTGCGCACCGCCTGCATCATCGCGTCGTGCAGGGCGGCGAGGCTCGCGAAGGGCCGGTGCGGCCAGGCGGCCTGCGCCACCCAGGGCGCGTGCTCGAACACGCCGCCGAGCAGCGTCACGAAGGCCTTTTCGTCCAACCGGTTGATCGCCGACAGATCGGGCATGACGCTTCAGCTGCCGCGGTAGGTGGTGAAGCTCGCCGGCGCGCACAGCATCGGCACATGGTAGTGCTGCCCGGCATCGAAGATCGCGAAGCGCACCACCGGGTCGTCGATGAAGACGTCGCCCGGGTCAGTGCCCGGACGGTCCCGGAAGTAATCCGCGACGTGGAACGCCAGCTCGTACTGCCCGGTCCGGGCTTCGCCGGCCGGCAGGATCGGCGCGTCGGTGCGCCCATCCGCGTTGGTGACGACGCTCTTCACCAGCCGCCACGTCCCGTCCTCCAGGACCGAGAAGTCGATCCGGACGCCCGCGGCGGGGCGGCCGCGGTCGGTATCGAGGACATGCGTCGAGATGCCGGCCATGGATGCGGGTCCCGTGAGATTGGGCTCAGCTGCCCCGATAGTAGGAATAGCCCCAGGGCGTGAACAGCACCGGCAGGTGGTAGCGCTGGCGCGCGTCGCGGACCTGGAAGCGGATCGGCACGAGGCTCAGGAAGTTCGGGCTCGGCAGGGTCGCCCCGAGGGCCGCGAAATACGCCCCGACATGCAGCACCAGTTCGTAGCGGCCGGCCTTCAGCGCGTCGTCGACGAGGAGGGGTTCGGCCGGCCTGCCGTTGGCCGCGGTGGTGACCGTCTTGATCGGCCGGTAGACGTCGCCCTCGCGGATCGACAGGTCGCAGACCAGGCCGGCCGCCGGGGTCCCGTGGGCGTTGTCGAGCGCGTGCAGGGTCAGCCGCGGTCCGAGCCCGGCC
>NZ_VRVD01000089.1:0-11700 GCF_008040015.1 Methylobacterium sp. WL18
CACCTGGCCGCCAGCCCGCGCGCCCGGGCCGAGTGGGCCGCCACGCACAAGCTGTCCGACGACCCGCGCATCACCGCCATCGGCCAGGTGCTGCGCAAGACCTCGCTCGACGAACTGCCGCAGCTGTGGAACGTCCTGCGCGGCGAGATGAGCCTGGTCGGGCCGCGCCCGATCGTGCAGGCCGAGGTCGCCCGCTACGGCCGGGCGTTCGCGACCTGCTTTGCCGTGCCGCCCGGCGTCACCGGCCTGTGGCAGGTCTCGGGCCGCTCCGACACCAGCTACGCCGAGCGCGTGGCGCTGGACCTGGACTACGCCAGCCGCTGGAGCCTGCGCCGGGACATCGCGATCATGCTGCGCACCGTCCCGGCCGTGCTCGCCCAGCGCGGCAGCAAGTAGCGTGGCCGCGCTTCCGAGGGACCGAGCCATGCAGGACGACAACCCGCTCTGGTACGATTACGCCGAGGCCGAGACGGCACCCTCCCGACCATTGCTGCTCCTGGCGAGCGTGCTGAGCCTGTCGGTGGGTGTGATGCTGCGTGCGGCCCGTGCGTACAAGGCGTCGCACCGGCTCTGGTCGCGGGCGGCTGCCCGAATGAGCCGTCGCCCGAAGATCGACGTGCAGCACCTCTGAATCTCCGGGCCGGCGATCCAGTCCGATGGCGCGGAAGGTCGGCGACTTCGGTAGCCCTGCGCGTCCCATGGCGTCACGGTGGTCAACCTCGACCGAGCGTCGGCAGCGGGTGGCAGGGGCGGGCGAGTCCCCATCCTAAGCGTCTCGACAATTCCACGACCCAGCGGCCCGAACCCGCGCACCCCGGCCGCCCGCAGCGGCGCCAGACGCGGCATGATCGGCGCCCGTCCCCGGTCGGATACGGCGGCCGATCCGGGATCATACCGATCAACCCAGAAAACAGATCAGTAGACGCACAACAGACTCGCGATAGCCCCTGTGGGGAAACCGTTCGGTATTGTGATTTCCGGATCCCCGCTCCAAAGTGACTTGATATCGCGCGTCGATCTCATGGATCGATGACGCTGGTTCATGTCCGAGGAAGGCCCGAGAACCCAGCGTCGGAAGCTCGAGGCGGCAGGGCACAGAATGATGGCCTTCGACACGGAAACGGCGTCGCGTGACGGCGAGCGGCAACGTCTGATCGAGGCGATCGAGAGCAGTTCTGACGGCTTCGCCCTGTTCGATGCCGAAGACCGCCTCCGCCTCTGCAACGGTCATTTCCGCGACTTTCATCCGGGCCTCGACGCCGTGATCGCCCCGGGGGCCGCGTTCTCCGCGATAGCGCGCGCCGCCGCGGAGAACTGCGTCGTGCGGGAGGAGGGCGTCACCGGCGACGCGTGGCTCGAAAGCCGGCTCGCGCTCTTCCGCGATCCGCGCGGGCCGATCCTCCAGCAGCAGCGCGATGGGCGCTGGATACAGATCAACGAGCGCCGGACCCGGGACGGCGGGACGGTCGCGGTCTACACCGACGTCACCGAGATCAAGCGCACCGAGCAGGCCCTGCTCACGACGCAGGGGCGGCTGACCTACCTCCTGACCGCGTCGCCCTCGATGATCTGCAGCTTCGAGGTGGGCGGCCGCAACGCGCCCACCTTCATCAGCGAGAACGTGCGCGACCTCCTCGGCTACGAGCCGAGCGATTACCTCGCCGGCCCCGAATTCTGGCTGGACCGGCTGCACCCCGAGGACCGGGACCGGGTCCTGGCCGAGTTCCCGCATCTGCTGGAGACCGGCCACAACGTCATCGAGTACCGATTCCTGCGCAAGGACGGCGCCTATCGCTGGGTCCGGGACGAGCAGCGCCTCGTCCGGGGTCCGGACGGCGAGCCCGTCGAGGTCGTCGAGTCGTGGAGCGACATCACCGAGCGCAAGGCGGCCGAGTTCTCGCTCCGGGAGCAGACGGCCTTCGTCGAGTTGCTGCAGGTCACCGCGGCCGCGGCCAACGAAGCCGCCACCGTCGAGGACGCCGTGCGGTTCTGCCTGGATCGGGTCGCGGCCCATACCGGATGGCCCCTCGGGCACGCCTATCGGTTGGCCGAAGACGGGAGCGGGACCCTGGTGCCGACCGGCCTCTGGCACTGCGACGCGCCGGAGCGCTTCGCGCGGTTCCGAGACGTCACGGCGCGGACGCCGCTCTTGGCCGCCGTCGGGTTGCCGGGGCGGGTGCTGGCCTCCGGCGAGGCGGCCTGGGTCCTCGATGCCGAGCCGGAGCCCGGCCTCCCCCGCGCCGCCGCCGCGGCAGCGGACGGGATCCGGGCCGCCTTCGCCTTCCCGGTCACGATCGGGCGCGAGGTCGTGGCGGTGCTGGAGTTCTTCGCCTGCGAGGCCCGGACGCCGGATCCGGCGCTGCTGAAGGTCATGGGCAACATCGGCGCCCAGCTCGGGCGGGTGATCGAGCGCAAGCGCGCGGAGGAGCACCTGCGTCAGGCCAAGGACGCCGCGGAGAACGCGAGCCGGGCCAAGAGCAGCTTCCTCGCCAACATGAGCCACGAGCTGCGCACGCCGCTCAACGCGATCATCGGCTTCACGCGGCTGGTGATGCGCCGGGCCAAGGACGTGTTGCCCCTGAAGCAGTTCGAAAACCTGGAAAAGATCCTGACGAGTTCCGAACACCTGCTGTCGCTCATCAACACCATCCTCGACCTCGCCAAGGTCGAGGCCGGGCGGATGGAGGTGAAGGCGGCACAGTTCGCGCTGGAGCCCACCCTCGACATCTGCCTCCGAACGGTCGAGCCCCTGGTCAAGAGCGAGCGGGTGCGGCTGGTCAAGGACGTGGAGGGCTTGCCGGAGACGGTCTTCACCGACCAGGAGAAGCTCAAGCAGATCCTGATCAACCTCCTCAGCAACGCCATCAAGTTCACCGAGACCGGCTCGGTGACGCTGCGGGCCCGCGCGGTCGGAGACCGGATCGCGCTCGCGGTCTCGGATACCGGCATCGGCATCCCGGACGCGGCGCTGACCGTGATCTTCGAGGAGTTCCAGCAGGTCGACAACTCCGCGAGCCGCGCCCACAGCGGCACCGGGCTCGGCCTCGCCATCAGCCACCGGCTGGCGCGGATGCTCGGCGGGGACGTGGCGGTGGAGAGCCGGGAAGGCGTGGGCTCGACCTTCACCCTCACCATCCCGCAGCGGGTCGAGGGCGCCCTCGAACTTCAGCCGAGCCCGAAGCCGACGGCGCCCGCGACGGATGCCGCGCCCCGGACCGGATCCAGGCTCGTGCTCGCGATCGATGACGACCCGAACGTCGTCTACCTGCTGCAGGAGAACCTGTCGGACGCCGGCTACGAGGTGGTCGGCGCCCCCAACGGCGAGGACGGCCTGCGCAAGGCGCGCGAGCTTCAGCCGCGCGCGATCACCCTCGACATCATGATGCCGGGCACGGACGGGTGGCAGGTTCTGCACGCGCTCAAGACCGACCCGCTGACGCGCGAGATCCCGGTCATCCTGATCTCCATCGTCGATCAGAAGGAACTCGGCTTCCACCTCGGCGCCAGCGACTACATCGTGAAGCCGTTCGAGCGCGAGTCGCTGATCGGCGCCCTCGGCCGCGCCGCCCCCAACAGCGAGCGCATCCTCGTGGTCGACGACGACCCGAACGTGGTCGACCTCGTCCGCCAGCTACTGGACACCGAGGGCTGCACGATCGACTGGGCCCCGGACGGCGCCGCGGGCCTCGAGCGCATCGCGCAGGCGCGCCCGAGCGTGATCCTCCTCGACCTGCTGATGCCGGGCATGGACGGCCTCACTTTCCTCGACCATCTCCAGGCCGATCCCGTCGGCCGGACGATCCCCGTCGTCGTCCTGACGGCGGCATCGTTGAACGCGGCCGATCAGGGCATGCTGCGGGAGCGCGTGCGCGGACTGATCGACAAGCAGGGCCTCGACCGCGACGCCCTGGTCCGGGAGGTCAGGCGGGCCTTGCCGCTGGCGGACAACCCGGCGGCCGAGGTCACGCAATGAGCGCTGCTGGCGAAACGGCCGCGGAAGAACCGATGCATCACCCGCACGCAGCCCGCGAGGATGTCGGCGGATGAAGACCATCCTCATCGTCGAAGACGTCGCGCTCAACCGCGATCTGCTGATGCAGCTCCTGGAGGACGACTACGCGCTGGTGATGGCGGTCGACGGCGCCGCCGGCGTCGCGATGGCGGCGAGCCACACCCCGGACCTGATCCTGATGGACCTCTCCCTACCGGTCATCGACGGCTGGGAGGCGACGCGGCGGATCAAGGCCGACCCGGCGACGGCCGGCATCCCCGTCATCGCGATCACCGCCAACGCGATGAGCGGCGACGCCGACAAGGCCAGGGCCGCGGGCTGCGACGACTTCATGACGAAGCCCGTCGACGAGGACCTGCTGTTCGCCAAGCTGCATCACTGGCTCGACTGAGCGCGGGCGGCCCCAGAGAGGCTTCGGCCCGGAGAGAGCGAGACCCGTGGACCCAGCGCGCATCCTCATCGTCGACGACGAAGCCTTCAACCTCGACCTGCTGGAGCAGGAACTGGAGATTCTCGGCCATGCGAGCGTCCGGGCCTCCAACGGGCGCGTGGCCCTCGATCTGCTGAACGCGGAGCCGTTCGATCTGGTCCTGCTCGACGTGATGATGCCGATCCTCGACGGCTACGCCGTGCTCGACCGCATCAAGGCGCACGAGCGGCTGCGCCATACCCCGGTGGTCATGATCTCGGCGCTGACCGAGATCGGCAGCATCGTGCGCTGCATCGAGATGGGGGCCGAGGATTACCTGCCAAAACCCTTCGAGCCGGTGCTGCTCGAAGCCCGGATCCGCGCGTGCCTCGACCGGAAGCGGCTCCACGACCGGGAGATGGCGCATCTCGAGACCATCGAGCGGCAGCGCAAGCGCGCCGACGACCTGCTCCACGCGATCCTGCCCGTGGCGGCGGTGAGCGAGTTGATGACGACCGGGCAGGTCAAGCCCCGGCTCTTCGACGACGTCGCGGTGCTGTTCATCGATCTCGTCGGCTTCACGGCCTGGTGCCACACCCAAGGCCCCGAAGCCGTCGTCGCCGAGGTTCAGCGCCTCGCCGAGGCGTTCGAGGTGGTGGCCCACACGCACGGCATGGAGAAGATCAAGACGATCGGCGACGCGTTCATGGCCACCGCCAACCTGCTGTCGCCCCATGCCGACCCGGTGACCGCGGCGGTGCGCTGCGCCCGGGACATGGTCGCCATCGCGGGCGACGGGCCGACCGGCTGGCGGATCCGGGCCGGCATCCACATCGGTTCGGTCGTCGGCGGCATCGTCGGCCGGTCCAAGTTCACCTTCGATCTCTGGGGCGACACCGTGAACGTGGCCGCGCGCCTCTGTGCGCTCGGCGACGGATGCGCCGTCCACCTGTCGGAGGAGGCCTCGACCCGGGTGCGGGACGGCGGCGCGATCCGTCCCGTCGGGAAGGTCGCCCTCAAGGGGAAGGGCGAATGCGAGGTCTATTGTTGCACGCTGAGGTAGGCGTTTGCACCGCGGGACGAACCACGCGCATTGCTGCGTCGGCGGCCAGGCTTCACCGGATCCGCTTGGCTTCTGAGATCCGGGCCGGGCGTCGTCGCGGTCAGAGGCTCTCCGAGGCCCCCGATACCGTCCCGGCCGGTGCGGGGCGCGGGCCCCGCGCGCGGCGCTCCTCGAGGCGCTGCAGGATGACGTAGAAGGACGGCACGAACAGCACGGCCAGGCAGGTCGAGGCGAGCATGCCGCTGAATACCGCGATGCCGATCGACTTGCGCGCCGCCGCCCCCGCCCCGGAGGCGGTGACCAGCGGCAGCACGCCGAGGATGAAGGCGAACGAGGTCATCAGGATCGGGCGGAAGCGCAGCCGCGCCGCCTCCACGGCCGCCACCGCGATGTCGAGCCCGGCCTGCCGCTTCTCGCGGGCGACCTCGACGATCAGGATGGCGTTCTTGCTCGCCAGCGCGATCAGCAGGATCAGGCCGATCTGCGTGTAGAGGTTGTTGGCGACCCCGAGCGTCAGCAGGGCCCCGACCGTGCCCAGGAGCGCCAGCGGCACCCCGAGCAGGACCGCCAGCGGCAGGATCCAGCTCTCGTACTGCCCGGCCAGCACGAGGTAGACGAGCACGATGGCCAGCGCGAACACCCAGTAGATCTGGGAGCCCACGGCCTTCTCCTGATACGACATCGCCGTCCAGTCGTAGCCCGTGCCCGGCGGCAGCACCTTGGCGGCGATCTGCTGCATCAGGTCCAGCGACTGCCCGGAGCTGAAGCCCGGGGCCGCCCCGCCCACGATCGTGGCCGTCGGGTAGAGGTTGTAGAGGCTGATCAGGGATGGGCCCTGGACCGGCTTGATCTCGACGACGGTGCCGAGCGGCACCATCACGCCGTTGCCGGCGCGCACCTTCAGGTTCTGGATGTCCTCCGGGCGCAGCCGGTAATCGGGCGCAGCCTGCACGTAGACCTGGAAGGTCCGGCCGAACTTGTTGAACTGCGTGACGTAGGACGACCCGACGTAGCTCGACAGCGTCGAGAACACCTGTCCGACCGTCACGCCCAGGGCCTCGGCCTTGACCCGGTCCACCGCGATCGCGATCTGCGGCACGCCGGCCCGGAACGAGGTGTTGAGCTTCTGCAGTCCGGATTGCGCGGTCCCGTCGGCGACGATCGTCCGGGCGAGGCTTTCCAGCAGCGGGTAGTCGAAGTCGCCGTTGCGCAACTCCACCTGCATGGTGAAGCCGCTGGCATTGCCGATGCCCTGGATCGGCGGGGGGATGAGCACGAAGGTCGAGGCGCCCTCCACCTCCTCCAGCATCGCGTTGAAGCGCGCGTAGAGGCTGCGCAGGTCCTGGCCCTTCGCCTTGCCCCGGGCGTCCCAATCCTTGAGCACGACGTAGGCGACGCCGGCATTGGGGAGGGTGGCGTTGGCGTCGAGGACCGAGATGCCGCTGATGGTGAGGACGTTGTCCACGCCGGGCGTCGCCTTCGCCTGCGCGCTGATCCGCTGCATCACGGCGTCGGTGCGCTCCTTCGAGGCGCCGTCCGGCAGCTGCGCCCCGATCAGGACGTAGCCCTGGTCCTCGGTCGGCAGGAAGGCGGTCGGCAGGCGGGTCAGCCCCCATCCGGCCAGGCCGATCAGCAGGAGCGCGACGGCGACCATGACGCCGCTTCGCCGGACCATGTGGCCGATCAGCCTTGCGTACCAATCCTCGGCGACGCCGTAGACGCGGTTGAAGCCGCGGTAGAACACGTTGCGCTTCTCCGGCGGCACCGGCTTGCGCAGCCACAGGGCGCACTGGGTCGGCTTCAGCGTGGCGGCGTTGACCGCGCTGATCAGGGCGGTGGCGGCGATGACCAGGGCGAACTGCTTGTAGAGCTGGCCGGTCAGGCCGGGCAGGAACGCGGCCGGAACGAAGACCGACATCAGCACCAGGGTGATGCCGATGATCGGGCCGAACAGCTCCTCCATCGCCTTCTCGGCCGCCGCCCGGGGCGAGAGGCCCTCGTCGATGTGGTGCGCCACCCCCTCGACGATCACGATCGCGTCGTCCACCACGATGCCGATGGCCAGCACGATGGCGAACAGCGTCGAGAGGTTCACGCTGAAGCCCATCGCCGCCATGGCCGCGAAGGCGCCGATGATGGTCACCGGGACCGTGGTCGCCGGCACCAGCATGGCGCGCCAGTCCTGGACGAAGACCAGGATGACGATCAGGACCAGGACGGCGGCCTCGAACAGCGTCGTGTAGACCTCGTGGATCGAGGCCTGCACGAACCCGGTGGTGTCGAACGGGATGCTGTAGACGAGGCCCGGCGGGAAGCTCTTGGCCAGCTCGCCCATCCGGGTCCGGACCGCCTCCGCCACCGTGAGCGCGTTCGCCTCCGGCAGCTGGAAGATGCCGAGGCCGGCGGCGGGCTGGCCGTTCAGGGTGAAGGACTGGCTGTAGGTCTGCGCGCCGAGCTCGACGCGGCCGACGTCGCGCAGGCGGGTGATGCGGCCGCCGTCCTGCGCATCCGCCTTGATGACGATGTTCTCGAAGTCCGGGGCGTCGTTCAGCCGCCCGTTGACGTTGAGGGTGTATTGGAAGTCCTGACCGGCCGGGACCGGCGGCATGCCCACGGCCCCGGCGGTGACCTCCTGGCTCT
This sequence comes from Methylobacterium sp. WL18, assembly GCF_008040015.1. Lineage (NCBI taxonomy): Bacteria > Pseudomonadati > Pseudomonadota > Alphaproteobacteria > Hyphomicrobiales > Methylobacteriaceae > Methylobacterium > Methylobacterium sp. WL18. Next base: position 8,125 of record NZ_VRVD01000089.1, read on the forward strand.
GCTGCTGGACGATGGTGATGATGGCGTCGGGGGTGAGACCCCGGGCCTGCACGAGGTCGGGGTCCAGCCAGATCCGCATCGCGTACTGGCCGGCGCCGAACACCGTGACGTTGCCGACGCCCGGAAGCCGGGCCAACTCGTTCTGAACGTTGATGACGCCGTAATTCGACAGGAACAGGCTGTCGAACTTTCCGTCGGGGGACGACAGCGTCACGAATTGCAGGACCGCGGTGGACTTCTTCTGGGTCGTGACGCCCTGGACCTGCACCGCCTGCGGCAGCGACGACATCGCGATGGCGACGCGGTTCTGCACCAGCACCTGGGCCTGGTCGCCGTCCGTCCCGATCGCGAAGGTGACCGTGAGGGTGTAGGTGCCGTCGCTGGCGCTGGTCGACTGCATGTAGAGCATGCCCTCGACGCCGTTGACCTGCTGCTCGATCGGCAGCGCCACCGTATCGATCACCGTGCGGGCGCTGGCCCCCGGATAGCGCGTGGTGACCTGGACCGTCGGCGGGACGACGTTGGGGTATTGCGACACGGGCAGGTTGAACAGCGAGACCGCGCCGACCAGCACCATCACCAGGGCGAGCACGTTGGCCAGGACCGGCCGCTCGATGAAGAAGCGCGAGATCATGCCGTTGGCCCTCGGTGCCGGCGTCTCAGGGGCGGCCCGCCGGACAGGCGGGAGCGCGGATCGACGGTTGCCGACGGCCGGTATCTCACCGCTGAACCGGCGCCGGGTCGGCGGAAGCGTCGGCCGGCGCCACCTTCCGGGGCGCGACCTTGGCCCCCGGGATGGCCCGCTGGATGCCGTCCGTGACGACCCACGCGTCGGGTTTGAGCCCCGTCAGGATCACCCGGTCGCGCCCGTCCCGCGGACCGAGCGTCACCACCCGCTGCGCGACCGTGTCGTCGGCCCCGACCGTGAGCAGGTAGCTGCCCTGCTGGTTCGTCCCGATGGCGTCGTCGCGGACCAGCAGGGCCTTGTCGTCGCGTCCGACCGGGATCCGAACCCGCACGAACAGGCCCGGCAGGAGCGCGTGATCGGCGTTGTCGATGAGCGCCCGCGCCAGCAGCGTGCCGGTGGACGGGTCCACCTGCGGCGCGAGGTAGTCCAGCTTGCCGGTATGCGGATAGCCGGCCTCGTCCTGCAGGCCGATCTCCACCGGGATCTTGGACAGGTCGCCCAAGGTCCGCTGCGTCGCGAGGAGGTGCTGCTTGACCAGCAGGACCTGCTGCTCGCTGACGTTGAAGTAGATGTAGAGCGGGTCGATGCGCACGAGCTGCGCCAGCTTGGTCGGCCCGCTGATGCCGACGAGCGCCCCGATATCCACCAGGTGGTTGGTGACCACCCCGTCGAAGGGCGCGGAGACCTGCGTGTAGCCGAGGTTGATCGCGGCGATATCCAGGTTGGCCTGCGCCTCCAACACGGCGGCGGTGGCCTGGTCCAGCTTGGTCTTGGCATCCTCCACCCGCGCCTGCGAGGCGAATTCCTGCCGTCCCAGGGTGGACTGGCGCTGGTACTCCGACTGGGCGTTGGCCAGGGCGGCCTGCTGCGCGGCCAGGGCGCCCTGCGCCTGCTTGAGCTGCGCCTCGTAGGTGTTGCGCTGGATGGAGAAGAGCGGCGCACCCTTCTTCACCACGGCCCCGTCCGTATAGCTGATCCCCTCCAGAAACCCCTGGACGCGGGCCTCGAGATCGACGGCCGCGAACGCCTTGGTGTTGCCGGTGAGCTCGAAGTAGCGCGTCACCGTGCGCGCGACCGGCTGCGCCACCGAGACGCTCGGAGGCGGCGGCGGAACGTACTGGTTGGTGTCGTGGCACCCGGCAGCCAGCGCCGCGAGGGTCGCGACGACCAGGAGGCGGGCAGGGCCGGGAGACTGTAGCGCGATCGGCACGGGCGGCCCCTCGACTGGGATCGTTACGGGACGGTCGGGGGCGGAGATCCTGCCGGGGCTACCACTTGTCTTCCGCCTTGGCCTCGCGGGCGAGGGTCAGGCACTCGAGCAGATCGACGTAGCTCGGCAGGCCGTCCAGCTGGGCTTCGGCGGTGCAGCGCGTCCGGTCGCCGGCCGGATAGCGCGCCCATTGCTGGGCGACCTGCGCGCGGGCCGACGCCTCGTCGTCGAGGCAGAGTTTCTGCCGCTTGGGATCGAGGGTCATCAGCGTGGTGGCCGCCCGGCACCCCGGCCCGACATCGAAGGTCGGCATGCGGTCCGCGATCGGCACCGCCAGGGTCGCTCCCATCAGCAAGGCGGGAATAGCGATCATCATCGTCGATACGCCTCCGGTCACTGCGCCGATCGGGCCAACCGATCGATCCAAGCCGCAGCCATCCTTCTCAGGTGTCGCGCCCCGCGATGCCGCGGTGTCTCTGCGCAGGACAAACCCGATTCGGCCGCCGCTTCGCAATGGATACCACAGGCTACACGCGCGCCGACCTCGAAAGGCGAACCATCAGAGTGGATTTCTACTGATCATCGTCATTCTCGCCGCGGAAACGATCGGCTTTCTCTGAATTGATTACCGAATGTGAAATGCCACTCTTGAAGCCCAGGCGCTGGGCTGGTCACCAGGCACGGTTATCCGGATGGCAGAACGACCGCCGTACTGAGCCGGCAGGTCGACGTTATTGCATTCGAGATGCCGCATCCCATCGTAGACGCGTGCTCCTGTCGGATCCGCCGGCGCGACCGTATCGAGCATCGCGACTGCGAGCGGGCGCTTCCGGATGCGGCGCGCTGCCGATGCTGGCGAGGCAGGCAGCGTCGTGAGACAGCCCGTGCCGCCCGACGGATCGGAACGGCGGCCGATCCGCTGCCGGGAGGCGGCTGGTGTCTCCGTGTCACCGATCGAGCCCGGCATACGAGGGCCCGAGTCGGGGCCTCCCATCGGGGCGGACCCGCTCCGGCCCGAGCCGCTCGCCGGCAACGTGGATGCCGGTTCGGCGCGGGCGAGCGCGATACGTGGAGGACGTGGAACTGCGCCCGGCCGCCGTCTTGCGGTTTGCCGCGCGGCACCATCGGGCGGCGGTCGCCCCGGTGGCCAAGCCGCTGGCGACCTGCACGGACTGGGAAACAGCGGACACCGGCCCGTTGCGGACCGGGTCGGTCAGCAACGCGCCGGACTGCGCTGGCAGGTGCCAAGCGCGAACCGCAGGGTCACACCATCCCACCGGCTGCGGAGATCCACAGGTCCCGGTGAGCGAAGCGGCCTGCGCTCGCAGGCGCCTCCGAAACCGCGTTCGGAAGCCGCGCCTACCAGAGATGCATCAGGATGTTGGACAGCTTGGTGAACCAGTCGGTGGTCGCAGGTAGGCTGACTTCGCCTTTATTGATCTTCGTCATCATGGCGATCGCGGCTTTCCGCTGGCTCTCGGGGACGGAGAACGTCTCATACGCGGGAGCCTTGCTCACCGCCGCCGGGACGGCTGAACCCTGCGGATTCGTGGCGCCCGCGGATGCGGCCGGGGACGCGCTCGTTGCGCTGCCGGGATTGATGGGGGCTGACGGCGCGGGGGCGATCGGGTTGCCGTTCGGCGGATACGGGTTCTGCGTGCCCGCGGGAGGCCGGGTG
>NZ_VRVD01000008.1:0-38742 GCF_008040015.1 Methylobacterium sp. WL18
GGCGGCCGCCGTGCGGGCGAACCGGCTGCTGGCGAGCAGCGCCAGGGCGGGCGCGCCCCATGGCGACATGACGAAGGCGAATAGGGCCGCGAGGGGCAGGCCCGTAAGGATGACCCAGGTGCTCACCGACGGTGTCTCCGAATCCGGGTTGGGGTGGGGGCGGTCGCGCGGATCGCCCGGATGGCCGCCTCGAAGGCGGGATCGACCTTCGGCGGAGGGTCCGAGGTTCCGACGAGCGCAGCCATGACGCCGGCGAGACGGTCGACCCGTGGGCACATCGGCGCCGTGGCGAGGGAAGCCACGACGGCGGTTGCGGCGAGGGCGCAGGTCATGCCTCGGCCTCGGCGTTGACCGGCTTGGCCTCGGCCCCATTCGCCTGGATGAGCCGGTAGAGGCCGTAGCCGACCGAGACGACCGTGAGCGCGGTGCAGACGGTGCGGATGGTCCCGACGTCGGCGAAGGGCTGGAGCTGCGCGAGGATGTCGGCGCTCTTCTCGCCGATGACGCCCAGGGCCGTGACCACCGCCGTCTTCACGCCCTTGAGCTTGGTCAGCGCGACCTTGGCGGCGTTGGCGCCGCGGGCGGAGGGCGCGGGCTCGACCGTAAGGAGGGCGAGCGGTCGCCCGGTGACCAGCATGCTCTTCGAGATCTGGCGCACCTCGCCAACACGGCGGGTCCAGCCCTTGCCGTAGGTCGGCCAGTTCGTGAGCTTGCGCATGTAGGCGAGGCGGGCATCCGAGATGGCGTCGATCAGGGCCGTGGGCGCCACGGCCGAGACCTGCTCGATGGTCGGGTCTCCGATCTGGCCATCGAGCTTTACGCGGCGGCCGAGAGTGGCCAGGGCGCCGCAGAGGATCAGGCCTGCGCGGCGGACGCCCGAGTTGATGGCGATGTCGAGGACCGCGTAGTCGACCCCGGCGGGCAGGTCATCGAACCGCACGGGGGCGGCGTACTGGCGCCGGTAGATCTCGACGGCCTGCGCCTTGGTGATGTTGGCGATGTCGAGGTTCGGGAAGCTGTTCGCCGCGATGCCGTATTTCGTGCCGAGGAGCTTGCCCTTGCCGACCTTGCCGCCCGTCCAGTTGCCCGGGTCGCGACGGTCGCTCGTGAACCCGCCCTCGTGCTGGAGGACGAGGGCCATCACGGCCTGGAAGTTGGATGCTGACATGATCGTCCCCGATGCTGGGACCGCCCCCGGATTCGGGGGACGTCGCCAGCGTGGGGACGGATGAGGCGTCACCGAGCGCCGGGGGCGGCTACGGTGAGGGGACCGCCCCGCCGTGCATCGGCCAACACATGGTCAGCGAGCGGTTCCCAGGATGCCCACGATTTCAGAGGCTCCAGGGAAGTTGCTTCGTCCGCTTGAGCCCGACGGCGGCCGCGATCTGGTAGGCGCGCCGCTGGGAGACGTCGCAGTCGTAAAACCCGCACTTGATCCTGTAGTGCTCTTCCGGGCGCCACCCCTTGATCGATTTCCGGATGCCCTTCGGCTCCAGCTTCCGCTCGGCGATCCGCCGGCGGACGAGGTCCAGGATGTCGGCCTTGTCGTTCAGGTAATCCTCGGTCGCGCACGGCCGGAGGCGGATCTGCCGGCTATCCGGCTTCGGCGCGTCGCTGTTGTTCCCGATGACGGCGCGCGGGTTTTCGGTCAGGGTGTCGGTGGTGTCGTCGAACACGATGGATGCCCCCACAGGCAAGGTCCTCATTGGGACCGTCGAATCCTCGCGGGATTCGTTGGGCAGGATTGTGCCATCCAGGGGTGCAACCACAAAATCTGGTATACGCAATCCTTGAGGCGGGCCGGTGCCTTAGCGTCGCACGGCGTCAAGGTTGACCCATCGCGCCGCCCGACCGGCAGGCCAGAACCGAATCGACCGACCTTGGGGTCCCGTGCGCGGGCCGCATCCGAGGCTCGATTCCCCGCCCCGAGCCATGCGCCATACCCGTGGCTGCGACGGCCTACGTAGTTTTCCGAGAGAAATCTTCGGTCCCGAGGCGAGGCCGCCAGACGGGTTCAGCATGGCCCGGCGAGGATTCCTCATCCCGTTCGGACTTACCCAATCTCAGGCGTCTGGCAGGTGCGCTGTTTGAGGGTTTCCAGCCCCCTTGGGTCAACGCCGTTTTCTCGGGTTTTCGTGCTCCAAGACGCCGCCTAAGCGCCTCTGGTCAAAGGCTTATCTCGGGGGGACTATTCTCGATCCGTGTCGGTAGAGGTGCCTGACGCGGGCCCATCGAGAGCCCCACCCCCCCATGGACTTCGACCCCCGTTGTACTGACGCCCGCGCGCTGGATTTCCATTGGCGCGCCTCCGACGACCTCGCCTCCGCCGCAGGCCTCTCGGAACTCGGTCGCCACTCTTATAGGCGGGCACGCAACAGCGTCCTGGCGAGCCTCGTCCTCGCCGGGGATTCCGACAGGCCGTGGGTCTCGTACAGCCGGTCGAGCGATTTCTACGCCGCCGAGGGCCGATACGAGGGTACGGACTACAGCCTCACCAACCTCAAGCTCGCGGTCGCGGAGTTCACCGAGGCCGGCCTGATCGAGGAGATGCGGTCCAAGCGCGGCTCGCACCTTACGCACGGCTACCAGAGCCGGATGATCGCGACGGACAAGCTGATGACACTCGCCGAGGGTGTCGACCTGACGTACGTCGGAACACGCTGCCCCCTGGTCATGAAGGCCGAGGACGGCAGCCGCGTCGCCTACCGCGAGACAGCGCAGACCCGGCGCCTCGTGGCCGAGGTCGAGGACATCAATAGCTACCTCGGCGGCATCGAAGTCGGAATCAGCGCCGACGCGTCGCCGGACGACTGGCAGCACACCCGGCACCACATTCGCGCCCGCAAGGTGAAGGACAACTGCGAGACTTGGACGTGCGTCCGCCCGACGCCGAGCCCTGAAGTGTTCAGGGTGTTCGGGCGGGGACGCTGGGACCGGCACGGACGTTGGTACGGCTGGTGGCAGAACCTCCCGAAGGCTCGCCGGGCCGAGCTCCTGATTAACAACGAGCTCTGCATCGAACCCGATTTCGCCTGCCTTCACCCAACCTTGCTCTACGCCCTGCGTGGCGTCGTCCTCCAGCACGATCCCTATGAGCTCCGGGGATGGGATAGGTCCGCCGGAAAACTGGCGCTCAACGTCTCCATCAACGCCCCGACCGTGAACAGCGCCATCCAGGCCCTCCTGCAAAAGCGGGGCGACAAGAAGGGCGATGGCTCACCGGCATGGGCCTACGGGCCCGTCGAGACCCGGCGCATCGTCGAGGCCGTCAAGAAGGCTAACCCGGTCATCGCCAACGACATCGGGAGCGACGCCGGCGTGCGCCTCATGAGCATCGATTCCGGCATGGCGCACGCGGTCATGAAGCGGTCTCGGGCCACCGGGATCAGCGTCTTGCCGGTGCACGACAGCTTCATCGCACCGGGGTCCAGAGGCATGGAGGTGAGCGGTATAATGAGTGACGTCTTAGCTGAAACCATTTCGACCATTTCCCCTTCGAGATCAGGGGGTTCGGTCCAATCGATCCGATATACCCCCTCGGGGGCGATCCCGGGGGCCGTGGGTGACCTTCCTTCCCTGGAGGTGGCCCCCGCTGCGGAGCCCTTGGTGACCCTTCCTCCGGGGGGTCGTGGGAATACCCCTCCCTCCTCGGAGACCCCTTCTCCGGAGGCCCTGGGTGGTCTCGCTGCCGAGGTGACCGCTACCTCCCCGGAGGGTGAGGAGAGCCCCCTTTCCGGAGGGACCGGGTCACTCCCCCCGGAGGCTGCGTTCCGCCCCGTCCTTCCCGTGAGACCCTCTCTCCGGTCCCCTTCTCTCCGGCCCGTCGTCGACCCCGCGCCGCTTTCTCTACCCCCTGTCCCGTCACCCGCTCCCGTCTCTGCCCGTCCCCCTCTGCCGGCTTTCATCCAGGTCCTGCTCGACGAGGAGCGAGCGCTGGCCAAAGCCGCCGCAGAGGTCGCTGCCAGAGCCGCTGCCCAGGTCAGGGAATCTCCGGTCCCAGCCCTCCGCACGGAGAGCAGGTGGGCGCCCCTGCCTCCCCGGAAGGACACCCCCGCTCCGGTGCCGGTCGTGCCCGTGGCTACCATCCCTGCGCCTCCGCCTGTCCCTGCGCCGCGGGCCATGATCGAGACGTCATACCAGTCTCAGGTTGCCTCGCTTGCACCCAGCGCGACCGCCCCGATGCAGGAGCGGGTCTGGCCCCGGATGACGCGTGAGGAGTCGAGCCTCAGGCTCAAGGCTCTCGCTGAGGGGGCCAAGGCCCGCATGGAGGCGAGGGAGCGCGATAGATCTCGGATGGGCTTCAGATAGGCGTTGTCTATTGCCACGGGCCTGGTAATATACAGGGGCTCTCGGGCTCAGCGATGCACCTCATCCTGAAGACCCCTCACTGGCAACGGTGGGGGGTCTCTTCATGTCTGGGCATGCGCAGCGCCGTATCGGGGCATGCCCATTTCAACAACGCGATTTCAACCACACGCGTTGTTCAAACCGTGGTTGATGACGTCGGATTTGTTGGGGGCTTCATCGGGCGCCGCGCCCGATGGTTCATGTGTGACGCGTCCGACTTGTGGCTTGCATGGCCGCGTCGAGAATGGAGGCATCCCCTACGGAGCCCTCCGCCATGACCACGGCCCTCGACATCGCCACGATGCTCACGTCCTGCCCGTCCCCGGGCGCGCCCCTTCCCATCCCCCTGGAGAACGCGTCGGCCGAGCGCGCCCGCACCCGTCGGTCCGCCGCCGAGCGCAAGCGCAATGAGCGGGCCCGGCGTCGTGATGCCGGCATGCCGGACCCGCGTTCCGTGGACAGCGCCATCGCGCAGGCGGTCGCAACCATCCTCATGCAGTCGTCCATCCCGGCACGCATCCAGCGGACCAAGAGCATGGACGGCGTCGCCGTGTGCCTGAAGTCGGTCCTCGGTGAGGCGATGACCATCCTCGTCGAGGGCCGGAACGTGCCGGCTGCCGGTGCCAGGCAGGCCCTCATCGACCGCCTCGCTCTCGCCGGCTGAGGAGGGAACCATCCCGGCGGCATGTGTTGCCGGATGCACGCCAGCCAAAACCGTGGAGGCATCGTTAAGGGAGCACCTCCCCATTCGGGGCTGACTGAGTGTACGACCACCGCAATAAGGGCGCCACGTTCGGCACCCTGCTAGCCCTGACGCACGACTCCCGCGACTACGCCCGCCCCATCGAGCTCGGCCGCCTCGTGATGTAGGAGAGGCGCAACTCGATGTTTCGGGCCGACGAGGACCCGGACGATCCGACCGGCCTCGTCACGGCATGGACCGACGACGGCCTCGTACTCGTGGCCCCTCGCCCCCGGTTCCGGAATTACCTCGTCGAGGTCGAGGCCGCCCTCCGGAACGGAAACCTTGCCCACTTTACCCCCGACGTCGCGCAGGGGCCCTTCCTGGTCATCTTCGACCGCGTGCCGGAGCATCTCACAATCCCGAGCTACAAGCGCGAGGCGGACGAGAACCTAGCCGGCCGAGACGGACCCGGCTGCGTCTTCAAGGTCCCCACCTACCTCTCGGATTGGGTTTTCGGACGACTTCGAGGTGCCGGCCCGACATAATTCGTGATGCCAGGAACACAGCTCCGCGGCCGCCATCCGCATCGCGGGGATCCAGTCGGGCAGCGGGACCTCGATGACCACGCCGGCCCCGCCGAAGCGCAGCATCCGGACGTGCTGGCTGGTCGTCATCGCTTCGTCCAGGGCGTGCTTGGCCAGGGTGAAGCGGGAGGACCGGATCTCGGCTTCCATCTGGTCGATGGGCGCCCGGTTGTCCGGGAGGCCGTTGAGGAAATCGTCGAGGCTCTCGCCCGAGGGCTTCAGCGACTTTGGGGCAAGCCTCGCCATCAGGCCCACCTTTGCCTTCGGGCCGGGCCTGCCCTTTGTGGCGGTGGCCTTGGCGGCGGACTTGGTGGGGGGCTTTGGATAGTTCGTCATGGCTGCCTCCGTCGCGAGGCAGCCGGGCTCAATCGAGCGCGCCGGTCAGGCCTCGTCGGGGTTGTCGGGAAGGGTGTCGGCTGGCCGGTATTCGCGGTTTCATCGGGAGTCCTTGGATTGGGGATGGGCCATAGGGGCGGCTCCCTCGTGGTGGGGAGGGGGCACGGTCGTCAGCTCGTACGCTTGCTGGCCGTGCTCATGGGGTGATCCAACGCCCTAAGTACGGCCTGCAAGGTGCCGGCGAGACCATCCTCGCGGCGTGCGCCGTCCTCGAACAGCCGGCGGATCACCTTGCCGAGCAGCGCGTCCATGCTGATCGCACGCGGCGGCGGGTCCTCGAACGAGGGGTAGGAACGGTACTTGGTCGGGGTGTCTGACATGACGTTCGCCTCTGACAGAGGCAAGCGGGCGCAGGTGCGCCGGTCAGGCCTCGTCGACGGAGAAGGGAAGAGGGAGGCTGCCCAGGGCGGGCACGCTCGTCATGGCTATGAGGCGACGGTCGGTATGCATGAAGTCGTCCTCCCCTGGTGGCCTAGCTACAAGAAACTGTCGACCCTGACGCAGCCGACCGATTTTGGTATTGGAGAACAGGATCGGAACGCAGCACGGATTGTTCAACCGAAAAATTGCTAACCAGAAAGCCCAGGGTCTACCCTGTGGATCCAGTGGATTACGAAGAAGATTGCCCGACTGTCTTTGCGGGTTGCGGGCTTGCGCGAACCCGGATGTCCGATGTGTCGATCTCGCCCCCCAGAGCAATCAGGCATGACCGCGGTTGAAACTGCTTCGAACTTCCTCCCTCCCAAAGGAGGAATGCGAGGCTTGCGTCAGGAAGCTTGAGTTGCCTCGGATCGGCATCGCTTGCTACCACCGGTCGCCGCAAGCATTCCCTTTCCTGATCCGGTGGGCGGATCAACCCCGGCTATGAAACATCCGGGAGCGAAAACGATGTTCGTCCTGACGCTGAAGGCGAAGCACGACCACCTTCGAAAGGTCGCCACCACACGGGATTTCGTAAAGGCGCTCGCGGAGTTCGTCTGGAACTCACTCGACGCTGACGCGACGCAGGTGTCCGTCGATTTCGTTAGAAACAGCCTGGGCGGCCTGGATAGCATCCTTGTGCGCGACAACGGCACCGGCATCTCCAAGGCCCGGGTGCAGCGCGATTTCGAGAGCCTTGGCGACTCCTGGAAACTCACCGCAAACCGGACGGCCATCCTGTCTCATGCCGTGCACGGCAAGGAGGGGCAAGGACGTTTCAAGTTCTTCTCGTTGGCGCAGAAGGCCCGCTGGACATCCGTCTACGAAAATGGAGGCGAGCGACTCCGGATTTCCATCGAGATCGACGCTGACAGCCTCGACACCAGCAAGGTCTCCGAGCTCGGTGCCGCCCCGTCCGACACCCCGACAGGTACGACCGTCGAGCTTGCCCCGCTCAAGGGAATGTTTGATTGGCTGACCGGAAGCGAGGCCATGGCCGATTTCGGCGCGACCTTCGCACCGTACGTACTGCAGTACCCGGACACGACGATCTTCTACGACGGCCAGCCGGTCGACCCCGCTGCCACGATTGTGCGTACCCATGCCATCGAGGCCAAGGCCATTGTCTGTCCAGGGCGGACGATCCGAGACCTATCGCTCAAAATCATCGAATGGAAGCCTGGGGTAGGAAGCCGGAAACTATATTTCGGAGGTGAAAGCGGAGTGGTCCTCGGCTCGCAGCCGGCGGGCATTACGGCGCCCGGCTTCGACTTTTCGGTCTATGCTTACTGCCCATTCTTTCAGGATATTGCACATGCCAACCTCCTTGAGGCCGAAGGCCTGACTGATCCGGACTTCGCCCGCATCCTCGAATTCATCCGCGATGAGGTCGGGGACTACTTCCGAACCCGTCAGGCCGAGAGGTCCGGCGAGCTCATACAAGACCTCAAGGACGCGGGGGTCTACCCATATGAAGGAGATCCGCGGGACGAAGTCGAACGGCGCGAGAGGCAGGTGTTCGAGATCGCCACCCATGCCGTCTCCTCATACTCTCGTGATTTCAAAAAGGCCGACAACCCACTCAAGAAGATCACCCTGGGATTGTTGCGCGAGGCAGTGAGCCACAATCCAGAGTCCGTCTCGCGCATCCTGCGTGCCGTTTTCAATCTGCCGAAAGTCCGTCAAGACGAGTTCTCAAGCCTTCTCGACAAGACGGAACTCGGGGCGATTATCTCGACGTCGACGTTGATCGCGGACCGAATCGTGACCCTGAAGGTACTAAGCGAGATCGTCTTCGACCCAAAACACCGTCGCACGATCAAGGAGCGGGGCGAGCTCGACACCCTGGTCCGGGATGCAACTTGGATTTTCGGAGAGCAATTTCATTTCACGATGCCCGAGGCGGGCCTGACGAAGATCATGAACCGCGTCTCGGATGATCTTGGCATCAAACGGGCCAAGGGTTCAAAAGGTCGAAAGCCAGATGGCAAGATAGGACGAGCCGACTGCTTCATGGGGCGTGTGTTACCACATGCAGATCGTCTTCATCGCGACTACCTGCTCGTGGAGCTTAAACGGCCATCGCTGGTGGTTGGTCGGAAAGAACTCGACCAGCTGGAAGATTATGTAAGCGCAATTGTTGGTCAGCCAGATTTCATAAACACGTCAACGAACTGGAACTTCTATCTCGTCAGCAGCGAACTCGATCCGGTCGTCCACGAACGGGTGACCCAGAAGGACCGTCCCCAGGGATTGTTCCTCGACAAGCCCAATCATCGTGTCTGGGTAAAGTCCTGGGCTGAACTTATTAGGGATTGCGAAAGCAGACTTGCATTCGTGCAGGAGCGCCTACAAATCGATGTCTCCGCGGAGCTTATCGATGAGCGCATCTCGAAATTGAAAACCTCTATCTTGAAGTTACATCAAGAACTGAATACCGATGAGGCAACCCGAAAATCAGAGATGCCCGCATCCAATTCCACAAGTCAGGCCGCGAAGTCTAAATTTCCGCCGGCGTCAGGATCGGAAAAGCAATCCCCTATCTTGTAGTTCAAGCCTAATGGTTGGTAGCGTTCAGACCCGACCCGACCCGACCCGGCCACTAGGACCGTTGTCGACGCTTCTTAAAATCGGTCGGCCGTCAACCGCTTCGCAACTTCGGCTTGCGCTGGCAAGCAGGCTGTAAGGTTGTGAATTCATGACTCGATTATAATGTGCCGAAACGGAGAAGGGTCTTGACTGTCGAGCAAGTGAAGATTGGAACCAAGACGCTGTCTTTAACTAAGGCAACATATAATTCAAATTTTAGAATGAGAACCGTACTTACAGTCGATCCCTTCGATTATGTTGATCTATGGCTACGTAGAGAGAATAAGGACGAGGCTCAGCACTATTGGCGACAGGCCAAAAACTTTTACCGTGCGGCCCACGGACTTCCTGTCGAGTCTGCTCCCCTTATTCTATACTACTGCTTCATGAATGCTGCCAAAGCGCTGCTAGCTTCGAAAGGAGCGACCATCAACCCGTATCATGGTGTAGCTGCACATCAAATGCGGGGGCCCAATAGTAAATTTGTCTTAAGTAATGAGGGCATCAAAATTAAACAGGGCGGCATCGCACCTGCGATAAGCATGTATTTCAATGAGACTGAAACTTCCACAATCCATACGCTGGAGGACGTGCTTTACAACATCGTTTGCGTGCATCGGACTTATTGTCTCAGCTACGCGAATAGGATGGAGCGCTTTATCCCGCTCAAGCGCGCATCCTACGTGCGAGATCAAACGACAGGGGATGTGCGTCTCTTTGCCGAGGTTGTTGATGGCTTTGACTGGCTGCGCTACCGTCGACAGTTGCCGCCCGAGGTTGTCGAAGTTACCGGAAGCTGCCCAGCAATCCAATCATCCACCGCCATTCAATGGTCGACTGTTAATCGCCCAACAGACGCGGAGCTTGCCTCGCTATCACAATTGAACGCAGAATTGCGTCGCTCCATTCATTATATAAATGGCGCGCATACTCTATGGTACGTCAAGACATCCGGTACTTATGCGATCCAACGCGCTCCCGTCACATTAATGCTCGCAGCTATGCATAGACTAAGCGAGATTTGCCGCTACAAGCCATCACAACTTCGATCATTTCTAGATGGATCAAGAAACTGGCTGCTGAGTGAATTCGTGGCTATATCCCCTCCACAATTCCTCGATGAAATTGCTTGCGAAATGACAGGGCATCAAATCATGATTCCAAACGTTAGAGTGCCAATCTAATGAACAATACGCAAATTTACATTGCATGTGGCCTAACTCATGTTCCGCGTGGCATATTCACAGAGTATGTAAACTATATTCATCGTCTTGCGGCTGAATTAAAGAAAAATTCGGGGGTGACTAGCGTTCGGTACGCATTAGTCGATAGCGATCCTCAGCTTTCGGCTAAGCCACAAGATGAACAGGCGGGGCTTTGTTACGACTGGGACCGTCGGATGGTAGAGGAGGCTGATATAATTATCGCCGACGCCAGCTTTCCATCGACGGGGTTGGGCATCGAGCTTCAGATCGCTGAGGCAGCAGGCAACCCAGTGATAATGCTCGTTGGCAACCTTGGCATAAATCGCGTTGACGATGTGAAGTACCAAAATCCTGATAGCAGCGAACATAGTTTGCAGATTGGCAAAGGCATCGTCTCGCTAATGGCGCTTGGCTTGCCTGCGATTAGGAAAGTTATACAATATAATTCGTTCGAACAAGCTATTTCAGAAGCAATAGACGCTGTTCGAATTTATGTCTAAATTTCCAATCTCGTATCTTTAAAATTTGTGCAAATAGATGCGTAGAGGCATCGCGCCAACGAAGAGATCAAATAGTTGACCTCTGAGCGGACTTTCCCGGGGACTGCTTAGTGTCGAGAACGGCCAATCAGACCGTCTGCTTCCTCGCTCAACTGCCGGGAAGCAGACGGTCTCTAAGCCACCCGGTGCAGATTTTGGGGGCAAGTACCAAGCGCGACGTTTCCACACTAGGAAATTGCACTTCGATGGACGGATGCAACCCCGCGCGACCGCCTAGGGTGCAGCTTTTACCGGTGGATCCCGTTTTTGCCATCATTGTCGAACGGGCACCGACAATGCGATCAGCGCCAACACTTAAGGAGCACGCGACTCATGAAAACCAGAGACTCCCACCTTCAATCCTGATCCTGGAGAGCCGCGTTCCTCGTAACGGCCTCCGTCATTTCGGAGGCTGCGATGCCGAGAACGCCCTTCTGCGCCGACACCCATTTTGGTCATCGTAGCATGCTCAGTCCACGCATGCCTCGACCCCGTCCCTTCGAGACCATCGAGGCCCATGACGAAGCCCTGGTCGCCGCCTGGAACAAGGCGGTCCGATCGGACGACATCGTCTGGCACCTTGGCGACTTCGCCTACAAGTGCGGTTTGGATTACGCCGCATCGATCCGGGCCCGCCTCCACGGCCGCATCCACCTCGTACGGGGCAACCACGACATCGGGCTCGGCGAGCGTCTTGAATGGGCCGGCCCCATCGTCGACGTCCAAAGGATCTACGTCCAGGACCCGGGGATGGTCGAACGTGTCGCCCTTTGGGCTAGCCACTATGCGCACGTGACGTGGCCTGATGCCTGGCACGGCGACCTTCACGTCTACGGCCATTCCCACGGCGGCATCCCTGCCACCCGGACGAGCCTCGACGTCGGCGTCGATTGCTGGGATTGGCGGCCGGTCACGCTGGGGGAGATCATGACGAGGATGGCGGGAGTTCCTTCGAGCGTCCCCGTGAACTGAAGCTTCGGTCCCATGGTTTCCTGACCGGGGTCCCTAGGCGGATCTCCAAGCACGAGACACGGCGGAAAGCCGTGCGCCGATCCTTTACCGGTCGTTTTGGAACCCCGAGGAAACCAAGTGCCCAACCCCATGTTCGACGAGAGCAACATCACCTGGCGGACGCTCGACTGGCTGCCGCACATCGCCTTCTTCGTCTACAAGGTGGACGAGGAGAACCGCATCGTCGACGTGGTGTTCAAGTTCGCGGCGAACCAGCGCGTGATGCTGCACCGGCACAAGAGCCCCTACGTGACCCTCGTGATGCAGGGCGAGCTCCGGTTCTATCGGCAGGATGGGACGCACAAGGAGACCCGTCCGACGGGCAGCTACGTGTCGGGCGTGGCGAACGGGGAGCCGCATCTCGAAGGCGGCGGCGACGAGGACGCCATCGTCTTCTTCAGCAACCGCAACATCGAGGATGCGCTCTACGAGTTCCTCGACGACGCCGGCAATCCGGTCCAGGTCCTCGGGATCGCGGACTTCAAGGCGCAGCTCGAAGAGCAGGTCGCGACGGGCACGTACGAGAAGGTCACCGCCAGGGCCGCATGAAGGCGCGGCAACGCCGGGGATGCGGCAATCATCCCCGGCGTTCGTAGGCGACCGATCTGGTTAGCTCGTACGGACCCGGACCGGTCTCCGGCCTCATAGGCGGGTGGTGAGGTTGGTGAGCCAAGCCGGGGAGGCGTTGACCAGCGCGGTCTCGGCCGCCTTGTCGTAGCCCGAGGCGATCATCAGGCCGGTCGCGACGAGGATCAGGCCGAGAGCCGCCTTCAGCCCCTTGCCGAGCCTCATCATCCGGTCACGCCAGCGCATCAGCACCTCGCGCGACAGCGTGCCGAGCAGGAGCAGCGGCAGGGCCGCACCGAGGCCGAACAGGAGCATGGTCAGGGCGACCACGCCGAGGTCGCGCCCCTGGGAGGCGAGCAACGAGGCCGCCCCGAGGGTGGGCCCGACGCAGGGGCTCCACACCGCGCCGAGCAGCATCCCGACGCCGAACTGGCCGAGAAGGCCGGCGGTCGAGAAGCCGCCGAACCGGCTCTCGGTCCAGTTGCTCACCGGACCGGCGGCCACGGCCAGCCGCGTCTGGGCCGCCGGGACCATCAGGACCAACCCGATCAGGATCAGCATGATGGCTGCGCCGGTCCGGAAGATGCCGGCGTCGAGGCCGATGGCGAAGCCGACGGTCGCCACGAACAGGCCGATGATCACGAACGACAGGGCGAGGCCGGCGGCGAGGGCCGCCGGTCCGAGCCTGTGCTCCGACGCCGCCGCGCCGAGCACCAGCGGCAGCAACGGCAGCACGCAGGGAGACAGCACCGAGAGGATGCCGGCGAGGAAGGCGAGGCCCAGGCTCGTGACCATGACGGTCAGATCGCCTTGTCGAGGAGCGACGCGATCGCCTCGGGCTTGGTCTCGCCGGCCGAGCGCCCGGTCTCCTTATCGCCCTTGTAGGTGATGAGCGTGCTCTGCATCGTCGCGCCGAACTTCTTGACCACGTCCTTGCGGCTGTCGAAGTCGACGTCGAACACCTGCAGGTCCTTGAACTTCGGGTCGGCCTCAAGCTTCGACAGGATCGGCTTCTGGGCGGCGCAGGTGGTGCACCACGGGGCGGTGATGTGCACCAGGATCGGCTTGCCGGCCTTCTGGGCGGCATCGAACGCGGCGGGCGTGTAGGTCATCTCGGCGGCGTCGGCGGCGGTGCCGAACAGCATGGGGGCGACGGCGAAGGCGGCGAGCAGGATGCGACGGGTGGTCATGGATGTCTTTCCTTCGTGGATCGGTCGAGGTGGAAGAGGGCTCAGTTCGAGACCTGCGTGATGGCGCGGTCGACGTTCACGCGGGCCGACCAGTCCTTGGCGCTGTCCTGACCCTTGAGGTCGATCAGACGGGCGGCGGTGACGTCGACGTTCTTGAAGTCGGCCCCGGCGACGGTCGCGCCGGTGAGGTTGGCCCCCGACAGGTCGGAACCCATCAGGACCACGTCGGTCAGGTCGGCGTCGGTGAGGTCGGCGTATTCGAGGCGCGAGCGACCGAGGTTCGCTCCCTTCAGGTTGGCGCCCTTGAGGTTCACCGAGACGAACACGGCCCGCATCAGGCCCATGGACTGGTTCTTGATGTCGGCTCCGCCCTTGAGGTCGACGAGCGTCGCCCCGGCCATGTTGGCGCCCTTGAAGTCGCCGATGGGCATCGACCGGCTGAGGTCGGCGCCGCTGAGGTTCGCGTCGCGGGCGGTGATGCCGAACATCTTGGCGCCGACGAGCTTGGCGCCGGAGAGGTCGGCCTTGATGAACCAGGCCTGCTCCAGGTTCGCGCCGGACAGGTCGGCGCCTCGCAGGTTGGCCTTGTTGAGGCGGGCGGTGCGCAGGTTCGCACCCTTGAGGTTCAGGCCCGACAGGTCGAGGCCGGCGAGCGCCTTGTCGGACAGGTCGATGGGCCTGCCGTCGGCCTTGGCGATCAGGGCCTCGACGTCGGCGCGGGTCATCTCGGCCTTCGTCATCGCCGCCGAGCCCATGTCGGCGCCCAGGAGCAGGTCCTGTTCGGCATGGACCGGGGCACTCAGGAGGACGGAGGCGAGCAGAAGGGGGGCGAGGCGGCGCATGGTTTTCTCCCGATGGTTCTGCCCCGGCCCACGGGAAGCCTTTGCTTCCTCATGCCGTCGCCCGAGCGGATTTTTGTTCTCTAGGGACGGTGGTACTGAGGACGTTTCCAAGCGTCTGTGACCCAGGTCACCGAAGGCTGTGGATCCGCAGGTTTCACGCATCGACCGGGGCATGGTGGCGTTCAATGACCGCCAGCCCGAGGAGGAAGACCATGCAGAGCGCCCATCAGGTCGAGCGCTGGATCGAGCGCTTTCCGCTGGTCCGAAATTTCAGCGCGAACCATCTCCAGCTGGCGCGGGGCACGGTTGCGTTCCCCATCTTGGAAGCGGGTGCCATCGCGTACGAACTCCAGGACTCGTGCGCGAACTACCTCATGTGCATCGACGGCCGGACCCGGGTGTTCCGGATGTCCGAGGGTGGCCGGGAGATGCTGATCTACAAGGTCGGCGCCGGCGGGACCTGCGTCCTCACCACCCAATGTCTCCTTTCGGGCGGTGGCTTCCCGGCACAGAGCGTCGCGGAGGCCCGGACCGAGTTGGCGGCCTTGCCGGCCGATACCTTCCGTCAGCTGATGCGCGAGAGCGACGCCTTCCGGGACTTCGTCCTCGACGACTACACGAGGCTCCTGTCGGCGGTCTTCGACCTGGTGGAGGAGGTCGCTTTCGCACCGCTGGAGCAGCGCCTTGCGCGCCGGCTGCTGGTCGAGGCCGACGCCGAGGGGATCGTCTGGAAGACGCATCAACAGCTCGCGTCCGACGTCGGGAGCGTGCGCGAGGTGATCAGCCGCCTGCTGGGAGAGTGGGCCGACACCGGCTTGGTCGAGGTCCGTCGCGGACAGGTTCAGCTTATGGACCGCGCCGGTCTGGCTGCCGGAAGGACGCCATAGGTATCGAACGGCATTGGTCGGGGTTCACGGCCCCTCGCCGGCAAGACGCCCCGAGATAGGGCTAGGCCGCGGCCACCACGGGCAGCTCGTCGAGCCTAGTCGTGTAGCGCGGCGACCGCATCTCGAACTTGGTCGACCATTCGCGCTTGGGGGCGAACCCTGCCGCGCCCGGTACGACCGCCCCGCGTCCGAAGCGACGGTTGCAGGCGTCGAGTGCCTCCATGAGGGCGGCCCCCATCTCGCGGTCGAGCTGGCCGAGGCCTGGCATCGCCCGCTGGGAGGCGGCCAACGGCATCAGGTCGGTGGTGACCACCCCGGCCTTGGAATAGCGGTACCCGTCCCGCCAGATCTTCCGGACGCCATGGGTGGCGGCCTTCACAAGGGCGAGGGTGTCGTTGGTCGCCTCGGGGAGCGTGACCACGGTCGAGACCGAGCGTTGCGGTCGGTCGCGGTCATGCTCCGAGGTGTGGAAGAAGACGGTAACATGGTTGGTGGCCAAGCCTTCGCGCCGCAGCTTCTCCCCGAGCCTGGACGCGTGGGTAGCGACGCCCTGCTCCATGGTGGCGCGGTCCTCGACCCGCTCGGAGAACGACCGGGTGACGGCGCATCCCTTCCGGGTCGCGGCAACCGTCTCCAGGTCGAGGCAGGGGGTGCCGCGGAGCTCGTGCACGAGGCGCTCTCCGACCACGGTCATGGTCTTGCGGGCGACCTTCGGATCGAGGTCGCGTACGTCGGCGGCGCTGTCGCATCCAAGTGCCTCCAGCCTCCGGGCGTTGGCCGGCCCGACGCCCCAGATGTCGGCCACCGGCACCCGGATGATCCAGTGGTCGTACTGCTCCGGATCGGTCAGGTCGCAGACCCCGCCCAGAATGGGGTTCTTCTTGGCGACGTGGTTGGCGAGCTTGGCCAGCGTCTTGGTGGGGCCGATGCCGACACAGGTCGGGATGCCCGTCCACACCCGGACGGTTTCCCGCATGTCGCGGGCCAGGGACTCCCGATCCTTCTCGCGCACGTCGGAGATATCGAGGAAGCTCTCGTCGATGGAATAGATCTCGATGCGGGGAGAGAAGTCCCGATAGACGGCATTCACCCGGGCGGACATGTCGCCGTAGAGGGCGTAGTTCGAGGAGTAGACCCGCACCCCTTTCGCCTTGCACATGTCGCGGATCTTGAACCAGGGCTCGCCCATCCTGATGCCGAGCGCCTTGGCCTCGTTGGTCCGGGCGATGGCGCAGCCGTCGTTGTTGGACAGCACGATCACCGGGACCTTCGCCAGGCGCGCGTCGAAGACCCGCTCGCAAGAGCAGTAGAAGCTGTTGCCGTCGGAGAGGGCGTAGGCCCGGGCGCTCATTCGCAGCGGCGCTTTGCGCAGACGGACCCGGAGACCACGCCCCAGACCTCGATGACGGCGTCGGGGGAAAGCTGGAACTCGGGGAAGCGCGGGTTGGCGAAGTGCAGGGTGATCCGCGGCCCCTGGCGCTTCCAGACCTTGAAGGAGCGCTCACCGTCGATGTCGACCACGACGATGTCACCGTTGCGCGGGGTGAGGGAGCGGTCGACGATGGCGAGGTCGCCGTCGAACAGGCGGGCCAGGATCATGCTGTCGCCGGCGACCCGGACCAGGAAGGTGGCCGGGCGATTGACGATCAGCAGGCGCTGAAGGTCGATCTCCTCCTCGATGAAGTCGTCGGCCGGGCTCGGGAAGCCGGCCCGGACAGGCTTGGCGAGAAGGGAGATCGGCATGGGAAAGCCGATGGTGACGCCGCTGACTTGCATGGTGCTCCTCCGCGAATACAGGAACAAAAGCAGAACACGTTTGATGGGTTCCGTATAGCGGCTACGCTTGTCGGCCGAGGCACGTTTTGGTGGGCGCGTCCTTGCCCGGGCGGATGGGGCCCCGGGGCCGGGTCACGGTTCCGCGTGGAAAACGGCGCAGACCTTCGACCCCGAGGGCGTAGCGATAGCGAGTAACGCTACGACATTGTTCCGGGTTGGCCGACAACCCTCGCAGCCTCTCTTCCTCGGGGGCTTAGAAGCTCCAGCCGTACGGGTTCGGGGCCATCGTCTTGAGGCGTCGGCATCCTACGTCCTAGAAAGAACATCCCCTGATCCTTCCGGACATCAGGAAGGTGCGCTTCCCTGCGAAACTGCCGGCCGCGTTGCACGCTTGGAGCCATTTCATGCCGCACGAAAGAGTGACCGTCCGGACCCGCGACGGTGAATGTCCCACGCATGTCCTGACGCCCGGGGATGCGGGCCCGTGGCCGGCGGCGATCATGTACATGGATGCCGGAGGTATCCGGCCCGCCATGGTCGAGATGGCGCAGCGTCTCGCGGACGCCGGTCACGTCGTGCTGCTGCCGGACCTGTTCTACCGCTACGGGCCCTACGAGCCGTTCGTGCCCGCAGAAGTGTTCAAGGGTGACTTTCGAGCCATCCTTGGTCTGCTGATGGCCACGACCGGGAACGACAAGGCCGTGGAGGATACTGGCGCACTCCTCGCCTACCTCGACTCACGCAGCGACGTCGTAGGCCGCCAGGTCGGCGCTGTCGGCTTCTGCATGGGCGGCGGCATGGCGCTCGCTGCGGCGGCTGCGTTCCCTGATGGCTTCGCCGCCGCGGCAAGCTTCCACGGCGGGAACCTCGCCACCGAGACGCCGACCAGCCCACACCGGGGAGCGCCTCATATCAAGGCGGAGGTCTACGTCGCGGCGGCCGAGAACGACCGGAGCTACCCGCCTGAAATGGCCACCAAGCTTGAGGGAGCGCTGACCGGTGCCGGCGTGACGTTCCGCACCGAGACCTACCCGGCCGAGCACGGCTGGATGATGCCGGACTTTCCCGTGTACGACCGTGAGGCCGCCGAGCGTGGCTGGAGCGAGCTGAGGGCGCTGTACCATCGCACGCTCCGTTGACCTTCGGAACGGCGGTCGGTCGACCTTTGAAGGGAAGGCATGTTCACCCACGTCATGATCGGCAGCAACGACCTTGAGCGGGCCAGGGTGTTCTACGACGCCACGTTCGCCGCGTTGGGCGGCCAGCCTGGCGAGATGGATACCAGGGGCAGGTTGATCTACGTCCACGAGGGCGGTCGCCTGATGATCACCAAGCCGATCAACGGCCAAGCCGCGACCTCGGCCAACGGTGGCACCATCGGCATCGCCGCGGCGAGCCCGGACCATGTTCTCGCCTGGCACAGGGCAGGCACCGAGCACGGGGGCAACGCGGTCGAGAGCCCACCCGCCGAGCGTCCGAACGGTGCCTTCGTCGCCTACCTCCGTGATCCGGACGGAAACAAGCTGACCGCGCGATCCAAGCCGACGGAATGACCTACGGCTAGGCCTCGGTGGGTTCTCCGAAAACTCAACCGGTTATCTGGCCCGCATTCGCCCGGGACGAACGCCGGTCAACGACGAGGGCGATGACGGGCCTTGGAGAAAGATGCCCCGTGATCCGGCATCGTTACTCGTTGGACGGAATCCGTTAACCATTTGAAACGGCCCGGGAGACCGGTTCCGGATCAGGCTGCGGGATGAAAGGCCGGACGGGCATGCGCCGCCTACAGGAACACCACCTGAGAAATCCTGTTGGGTCGGCATTCCCTTCGGAGACACGCATGACGACCGATCCCCTGCACAAGTACCCCCGGCCGCCGTTCGAGGCGTAGCCCCAGGGCTTTCCCGGCAAGACCGGCAGATGGCGCCCGAGCCCGATCACGGCGAGGAGAGCTACAAGGGTTCGGGCAAGCTCGACGGCAAGGCGGCACTGATCACCGGCGGCGACAGCGGCATCGGGCGCGCGGTCGCCATCGCCTTCGCCCGCGAGGGGCAGACGTGGCCATCTCTTACCTACCTGAGGAGCAGGCGGACGCGGAAGCGGTGCAGGCCTGGATCGAGAAGGCGGGGCGGCGGGCGCTGCTCCTGCCATCCGCGGGTTCGTTCTTCCACGACTTTCGTACGCCTCGCGGCGCCAGAAACTCTTCAGGATACGCGCCGGTCCGCTTTCGGTCGATTTCTCGCGAATGCGGACGCTCAGAGAGCAGGAAAGACAGGCCTGTGCGCCGCGTTTCCCATTGCGCAGGATACGTCCCGTTGACAACATCGTTCACGCGTGAATGATTGAGGTCTGAACGGAGCAGCGGTCAGTGTCGACATCGACGAAGCAAACTCGCCTGCGGCTGGACGACCAGCTTTGCTTCGCCCTCTATGCCGCGACGAACTCGGTCGTGCGCGCCTACCGGCCGTTGCTGGGCGAGCTAGGGCTCACCTACCCGCAGTACCTCGTCATGCTGGCGCTCTGGCAGGACGGCGTGACGGCGGTGCACGACTTGGCCGCCCGGCTGCAACTCACATCCAGCGCGATCACGCCCCTGGTCGACCGGCTGGAGGCGGCGGGCTTCGTCACCCGGACCCGCGCGGTGGACCGGCGCATCGTCCTCGTCGCCCTGACGGAGGCGGGCCGGTTGCTGGAGGACCAAGTCGCGACGGCGCAGCAGGCCGTGGTCTGTCGCACCGGCCTCGGCGACCGCGAACTCGCCGACCTACGCCAGGAGTTGAAGGATCTCGCCGACCGCGTCGCCGCAGCGGGCATGGCCCAGGGCGACGAGCCGGGCTGAGGATGCCCCGCACGCAGACGTGCGGACGAGGCTCCCCGCGGGGACGAACTGAAACGCGAGGGTTCAACGGCGGCTTGGCCGGCGGCCCAGGCGAATAAATCGAGGGCCCTGCGCAACTGCGGGCGCCTTCCATCCTGTCGGCTCGCGATGAGCCGGACGATGCCCGCACGCCATGCGGGTCAAACACGAGGAGGATACATGGACGCGCAAGCGACCGGGGATCCCGGGGGCGGCCAGCCCTGGGGACCCCACAACACGGTGACGGTGGTCGACCCGTCCCCGGTGAACTGGCTTTCCATCACCTGGAACACGATGGAAGAAGCCAACCGCGTCGACCACGACGGCATCGGCCAGCCGAGCCTCGCCGAGAGCTGGCGCTGGCTCGATGGCGAGACCCTCGAACTCAAGATGCGGGACGCGGTCTACCAGGACGGCGAACCCTTCAACGCTTCGATGTTCAAGCTCGGGTTCGACAAGGTCCAGGAATGGACCAACCCGCACCCGCCTGGCGCCTTCCTCAACTTCGCCCGGGACGTGACTTGCGAGGCGGTCGACGACCGCACCGTCCGGATGCGCTTCCCTGGCGGCGACTCCGCGGCGCTGATGAAGCTGCGCGGCATGCACCTGCCTTCGACACGGTTCTGGAACGAGTGGGGCTTCGTTGACCCAAAGACGGGGTCGGCAGAAGGCCATTGGTGAGTGATCGACGCGCCTGGTCCGTGGGGGACTGGCCCGTTTGTGCTCACCGAGGGCGTCTCGCTCATCGATAGCCGCTCCGACCGCGTGGTCATGGAGCCCAACCCGACGTACTGGAACTCGGCTCGCAGGCCGACGGTCCGGATCGTCTACGACAACGTCATCGGCAAGGACGAGGGCATCAAGTCGGTCGCTGTCGGCGACGGCCAGGTCGACGTCGTGTTCGACCTGACACCGGATGAGGCCAAGGCCTTCCCGGCAAGCGAGCATGGCAAGGTCCAGACAAAGAAGGCCAAGGCGATCCTCACGGGCGTCTTCAACGAGAACCGGCCCGACTCGCCCTGGCGAAACCCGGAAGCCCGCCGGGCACTGAACCTGGCCATCGACCGCCAGTTCGTGCTCGACGAGGGTGCGCACGGCTACGGCACGGTGATCCCGGCCTTCATCCAGCCCGGCCGCTACGGCGCGGATCCGGTTATGAAGCCGATCCCGCACGATCCGGTGGCGGCACGCGCCGCCCTCGACGCTGCGGGCTTGTCGGGGCGCGAGATCGTGTTCGTCGCCTCTCCGGCCTGGAAGGGCGTCGTCGATGCCGTCGGCGCCTGCCTCGCAAGAGTCGGGCTGTCTGCCCGGTTCGTCAGCGCCAAGGACGAGCCGCCGGCCGACTTCGACGTCAAGATCGAGTGGTACTTCGACTGGACGCCGCAATACCCGGTGGCCTGCGTGCACCGCGAGTTCTTCGGAAAGGACGCGACCCTGAGACAGGGTCCGGAGGATCCGAGGTTCGACGCCCTCTACGAGAAACTGCTGCACACGGCGAAGGAGCCGCAGCAGGAGGGCGTGGTGCGCGAGGTGGAGCGGTACATTCAGGACGAGGCGAAGGCCTTGTTCCTGTTCTCGCCCTTCACACTCTTCGCGGTCTCGAACCGCGTGGACTTCGTCGCCTACGACACCTGCATGTCCGAACTGGCCGAAACCCGCATCAAGGGTTGAGGTCGCTTCCGGCCGGCGCGGACCGTTCCGCGCCGGCCACCCCGGGCTCCAGCACGAAGTCGCCAAGCCATGATCGTCGTGACGGCGGGTCATATCGACCACGGCAAGACGACGCTGGTGAAGGCGCTCACCGGCGTCGACGCCGACCGGCTGCCGGAAGAGAAGGCCCGCGGCATCACCTTGGATCTCGGGTTCGCCTACGCGCGTCGGGGTGATTGCACTCTCGGCTTCGTGGACGTGCCCGGCCATGAGCGCCTGGTGCGCACGATGGTGGCAGGGGCGACCGGCGTCGCGTTCGCCCTCCTCGTCGTGGCGGCCGACGACGGCGTCATGCCCCAGACCCGTGAGCACATCGCCATCCTTGACCTGCTCGGCCTCGGACATGGGATCGTGGCGGTCACCAAGAGCGACAAGGTGGACCCGACGCGTCTCGCGACGGTTCGCGCCGAGATCCGCACGGCGTTGACCGGGACCGGCCTCGCCAATGCACCCATCGTCGCCTGTTCGTCGTTGTCCGGTGCCGGCATCCCCGAGCTCGCGGGCCTGCTGGACTCCGCTGCGGCCACGCCCGCCGTGGTCCGACCGACGGCAAGGGGCTTCCGTCTGGCGGTCGACCGCTCCTTTACGATCTCGGGGGCCGGCATCGTGGTCACCGGGGCCGTACATGCCGGCACCGTGCGCGTTGGCGACCGCCTGCTGGCCTCCCCGGGCGGACAGGAGGTGCGGGTGCGGGGCATCCGTGCCGAGGACCTCGTGACCGATGAGGCCGGCGCCGGGCAGCGCTGCGCCCTGAATATCGTTGGCCCCCGCCTGTCGAAGGGGGACATCCATCGCGGGGACTGGATCCTCGCACCGGCGCTGCTTGGGCCGACCCTGCGTCTCGACGTGACGCTGCGCCTGCTGCCCGGTGAAAAACGGGCTCTCCGCCATCGCACGCCCGTCCAGGTGCACCACGGCGCTGGCTTGGTCACCGGGCGGGTACTCCTCGCGGAGGGCGTCGTCATCGAGCCTGGCGGGTCGGCCAGAGCTCTGATCGCCCTCGATGCGGGACTTGGGGCGCTTTACGGCGACCGCTTCATCCTCCGCGACATCTCCGCCTCGCGCACCCTGGGCGGAGGCACAATCGTCGACATCGACAGTCCGCGACGCGGAGCTTGGTCGGAAGAGCGGCAGGCGATCGTTCAGGCCCTCGACCAAGCCGACGATGGGCACGCGCTCGACGGCCTGCTCGAAGCCAGCCCGGTAGAGGTGGATCTCGTTCACTTCGCGCGGTCACGCAACGTTCCGGCGGCGGCCATGTCTGCCCTTGCAGACACCCTCGGCGTCATGGTGGTGGAGACGCCCCGCGGTCCGCTCGGTTTCTCAGGCGCGCGCATGAACGGCATCCGCGGTGCCGTCCTCGCGGTGCTCGACGACACGCATCGGACCGAGCCCGACAATCCGGGGCTGTCCCCGGAGGAAGTCGCGGCAGGCATTCTCCTTCAAGACCGCAGGGTTTTGCCGGTCATTCTCGACGCGCTGGTCCGCGACGGTACGGTCGCGCGTCGCGGCAGCTACCATCATCGCCCGGGGCACGTCGTCCGCCTCAGTCCCGAGGATGCGGTACTTCACGAGGAGATACGCGCGATTTTAAAGGAGGCCGGGCTCGATCAGCCGCGCTTGGCCGAACTCGCGCAGCGCGTGGGCAGTGAGCCGGACATCTTGCGTGGCTTTCTGGATCGGCTCGGCCGCATCGGCTGGCTGCAGCGTATCTCGAAGCACTATTACATCCTGCCCAGCGTCCTGCTCGAATTGGTGGATCACGCCCGGGCGGTGGCCGGCGCACATCCTGAAGCGCTACTCACCGTTGGGCAGTTTCGCGAAGCAACCGGGATCGGGCGGAACATCACGATGCCGATCCTGGAATACTTCGATGCGCAGGGTCTGACGATGCGTGTCGCTGAGGGGCGCCGCGTTCGACAAGAGGCGTTCACACCAAACAAATCTTAGCTGTCGTCCCTGCCTGGGTGACAGATCGAGAGTCGTTTGGGCGATCCGCGGCATGAGCCAAGGTGATCTCGACGTATGCCGGGGCATGGCGTCCGAGGGGCATCTTTCGCCTCCGGCCGAAGTCCAATCCTTTCGATGTCGCTGACTGCTCGTCCCTCAATGCGTGGTGGCAAGTGGGCTCAAGTGAGCGGCCCCAAGCGCAGTCAACGGGACATCCAAGGCAACGCGGAGGCCCGTCTCGGCGAAATCGAGGTCGATCTCCCCATCGAGTTCGCGCTCGACGCTGACTGCGATCAGCCGCGTGCCGAAGCCCCGACGCGTCGGCGGAACGGTCGGCGGGCCGCCGGTCTCCCGCCACTCCAGGAGGAGCCGACGGCCTTTGCCAGCGTCGGCTATGACCGACCATGCGATCCGAACCTCGCCTCCGGGAACGGACAGCGCGCCGTGCTTGGCGGCGTTGGTGGCCAGCTCGTGGAGCGTCATCCCGAGGGACAGCACATGGCGCGGCGGAAGGTCCACGTCGGGACCGTCCACGACGAAGGTCGCGTCGCCGCCGCGATAGGGGCCCAGCTCGTTCTCCAGCACCGCCCGAAGGGGAGCGCCCGACCAGTCGTCCCGCGTCAGGAGGTCATGGGTCTTCGACAGGGCGAGGATGCGTGCCTCCAGCCTCTCCCCGGGTGCATCGCCGCCGCGCGTCGATTGCCGTGCCAGGGCCTGGACCGTGGCGAGGGTGTTCTTCACGCGATGGTTGAGCTCATGCAGCATCGTCACCTGCCGTTCCTGCATCGCGCGACCGTTGCGGACCTCGTCGCGAAGGTCGGCCTCGTTGCGCTGGAGGCTTCCGGCCATCGCGTCGAGCTTGCTGCCGAGCCGACCGAACTCGTCGGCGCCGTCCAACCCTGTCCGGGCCGCAAGATCTCCGGCCTGCCATTTCGATGCCGTCCGGAGCAGGCGGTCGAAGGGGCGGCGAATGAAGGCGCGTCCCGCCAGGAACGCGGCGGCCACGGCCAAAATCGCACCCAGCGCGATCAGCACCACGCCCCTGCGGGTGGCGGCGTCCACGTCCGCGAAGGCGACATCGCGGTCCCGGCCGACCGTGACCCATGCGGACGAAGCCGCCCCACCGGGCTTGGCGTTGGCGAGGATGCGTTCGCGCCCGTCGATGCCCAAGTCGACGCGGACACCCTCGCCACGGCTCATCACGATGCGCTGCCGATCCGGCGGCACCGGCTTCCCGACCCATTCATCCCCATCCGGATAGCGGACCAGGATGATCCCGTCCTGGTCCGCCACCGTCACGGAGGTACTGGGCAGTCTCAGGTTGCGCCTGAGGTAGCCGTCGAGCCAGCCGAGGTCGACGGCGACGGCGAGCACTCCCACCGTCCGGCCGGCTGCGTCTGGCAGGGCTTGAGCGAAATGCAGTGAATTCCTGCGCGAGGCATTGCCGCGGGCGTAGGTGCCCATCACGAACGCACCCTCGGCGACGGCGCGGCGCTGATACACCCGCTCGGGCACAGCGTAGGAGCCGGGCGCGGACCCGAGGCTGTTGCACACGACGGTCCCGTCCGGCCGGGTCAGGGCCAGCACCGCGAACTGCGGGTTGTCGCGTACCGCCCGACGCAGGTACTCGGTGCACCCCGAGGGCTCCAGCGTTCGGACCGCTGGGTCCTGCGCGATGAAGTTCAGAGCTTGCCGCGCCATCTCCGCGACCTGCGAAAGGTCCTCCGCGACGGTGCGGGCCGTTGCCATCGTATCGGCACGCACGATCTCGTCGCGCGACGAGCGTAGGGCGTGCTCGTTGTAGCCCTGGATGGCGAGCGCGGGGGCCAGGGCGAGCATGACAAGGATCAGGATACGGGTAGTCAGGGACATGGGGCGCCGGCCGCTTCCGGAAGAGTGAAGCGGAAGGTGGTGCCCTGGTCCGGGGAACTCGTAACGGTCAGTTCACCGCCTTGCCGCTCCACGAGGTCGCGGCAGAGCAGGAGGCCCAGCCCGCTCCCGCGCTCGCCCGCCGTGCCGTTCGTCGTGCTGCGTCGGTCGAGCCGGAATAGGTCGGCCACCTTACCAGCAGGCATGCCGACGCCAGTATCGGAGACCGTGATCTCGACGCCGCTCCCGGTCCGCCGGCCGGCAACCGTGATCGTCCCTCCCGGCAGCGTGAACTTGACCGCGTTGCTGACGAGGTTGCGCAGCACCGTGGCCAGCATGTCGCGCTGCGCGCGCACGATGGCCCCCTGGCAGTCGATGGCCAGGGTCAGACCCTTGTCGGCAGCCGCCTCGGCGGCGCCCTGCATCACTTCCGCCCCCACCGTGCCGACGGCGACGTCGGTAATCGTCACCGCCATCGTGTCCATCTGCAGGCTCGCCCAGGAGAATAGGCTCTCCAGCAGCGCGTAGGCCTGCGTCGCGGCGTCGTTGATGCCCTTGGCCCGGCGCTCGATGGAGGCGTGGTCCCGCGTCGCCACCGCCTTCCCCAGGACCTCCGACAGTCCGAGCAGCGACTGGAACGGATTGCGCAGGTCGTGAGCGATGATCGAGAACAGCAGGGTCTTCTGCCGGTTGAGGGTGTCGAGCTCCAGCGACTTCGCCTCGGCCTCGCGCCTAGCTTCGTCGAGCTTCGCCTGGAAGCCGCGGCGGGCTTCTGCGTAGCGGATCGCCCGGGCGAGGCTCGACGGGGTCGCCTCCGCCTTGGCGAGGTAGTCGAGGGCGCCGGCCCGCATCAACCGGAACGCGAGGTCCTCGTCCGCCTCGCCCGTCAGCATCAGCACGGCGTGACCCTCGCCCGGGAGGGCGAGGAGGGAGGCCAGCAGGTCGAAGGTGTCGACGTCCGGTAGGCGGTAGTCGAGGAGGATGCAGTCGAACGCATCCTCCCGCGCCAGGCGCAAGCCGGTCGTGCCGTCGGGCGCCTCGGTCAGGTCGTGCTTCAGCCCCGACTTCTTCAGGGCGCGGCGCACGGAGCTCCGGTCGACGGCGTCGTCGTCGATCAGCAGGATGCGGGTGGGGGCTTCCACGATGGTGCCGAGCCCTATTGCGGAAACTCGACCACCTTCCAGAAGTGCTCCAGCATGGAGACCGCCTCCATGAAGGTGTTGGCCGGATCGCGCTTGACGATGTAGCCGGCCACGTTGTGCCCGTAGGCCCGCATGCGGTCCTCGTCGGCCTTCGAGGTGGTGATCATGAACACCACCGCGGTGCGCAGGTCTTCGTCGGCCCGGATCTCCTCCAGGAACTCGATGCCGTTCATGCGCGGCATGTTGAGGTCGAGGAGGATGAGGTGGGGCTTCGGCAGCTTCTCCTTGCCGTTCTGGCCGCGCAGGAACTCCAGCGCCTCGATGCCGTCGCGGGCGACGGTGATCGGGTTGCCGATCTTGCTCTTCTTGAAGGCACGCTTCAGCCCTTGAACGTCGACCTCGTCGTCGTCGACCAGCAGCAGGTTAACCGTCGAACCCATCAGTCCCCCCCTTCGCGCCGTCCCGCGGCCACGTGAAATGCACCGAGAGGCCGCGCCCTTCCCGACCTTCGGTCAGCCAGACCTTGCCACCCTGGCGCTCGACGAGTTTCCTGACGATGGCGAGACCCATGCCGCTGCCCTCGACCTCGTCGCGGGGCCTCAGGGTCTGGAACATGCCGAATACGCGCTCGCGGAACTGCTCCGGGATGCCGGCACCGTCGTCCGTGACCACGAACTCTACCATATCGCCCATCGGGTGCGCATCGACGCGGACGCGACCGTCGCCCGGATGGTCGTGGTGCTTGATCGCGTTGCCGACCAGGTTCTGGATCGCCTGGGTCAGCGGCGCCTTCGCCGCGTTCAGCGTCGGTAGGTCGTCGGCGGCGACGATCTCGAACCCGTCGGGTGGGCTCACCAGCACGGCGAGTTCCTCGACGAGGGCCTTGGTGTCGACCGGCGCGAAGGCGACGTCCGCGCGGCCGGCCCGCGAATAGGCCAGCAGGTCGTCGAGCAGGCTCTCCAGGCGCCGGACCCGGCTCTTCAGGAGATCCATGTTGGTCTGGACGTCGCCGGTCAGCGCGCCTTCGAGATCCTCCTCAATCCAGCCGACGAGGTTCTCGATGCCGCGGAGCGGCGCCTTGAGGTCGTGCGAGGCGACGTAGGCGAACTGCTCCAGTTCCTCGTTGGTTCGTCGCAGGTCGACCGCATGACGGGCGAGCCGTCCCTCCATGCGCTTGCGGTCGGTGATGTCCGTGTTGGTCCCGTACCAGCGGATGACGCGCCCCTCCGCATCGCGAAAGGGGTTGGCGAGCGAGAGGAACCAGCGGTACTCGCCGGTGGCGCTACGCAGGGGAAAGGTGTCTTTCCAGGGCTCGCCGACCTTGAAGGCGTGTGAGATCCGCTCGACGACCCGTTCGACATGGTCGGGATGGTGGACGGCCTTCCAGCCCCAGCCCTTCATGGAATCGATGGTCGTGCCCGTGTAATCGTACCAACGCTGATTGTACCAGAAGATGTCGCCGTTCGCGTCCGCGATCCAAGCCATCTGGGGCAGGGTGTCGGCGAGGTTGCGGAAGTCGGACGCGTCCGGAGCGGTCGGCGTCGGCGCCACGGCGTCTGTCATGGCGTTTCCCTTGTTTGGTGGCTCACCGGCGTCCGCTCGCGGTCGAACGTGTAGGGCACGTCTTTTCGCGTCCTCGGCGCCCTTGTCCACCCGCGTCGGTGATCCGCATCAAGGGATCCACCGGAGGATCCCATCACACGATGACCGCGCCTGTCTCGGCCGGCCCGGTGCCCCAGGCGGCGGACAAAGTCCGTCCTGGCTGCGGCAGGTTCGATAACGCGAGCGCCCCTCCAGCCATGTGACGGAAACGCCGAGTGTCGGGGGCCCAGACCGGGACCGGATCGCCCGGGGAGGGCCTCGGCGACGCATGCGCCCTTGGGTTCGTCATTCCGCAACCTCCGGGGTGGCGGCGGTCCGTCCGGCGCGTCGCCGGCCGGCGAGCTCGACGGGGGGCAGCCCGACGATGTCGTAGGTGGCCGAGGCGATGCCGATGCCCGCGGCGTCGAGGCCCACCAGCATCTCGCGGCTCATGGCGTCCTTGGCGCCTCGGATCTGGTGGGTGCCGAGGATGAAGCGGACGGTCAGCTCCAGCCAGTTGTCGGTGATCCGGAAAAAGACGCGCGGCTCCAGGTCGATGGGCTCGACCCCGAAGCGTTCCTGCAGGTTCGTCTTGGCCTCGGCGGTCATGGCGTTCGTGTCCAGGGCATGCCGCCTTGCCGCAGCGAGCATGATCGCCTCGACCCTCGCCCGGTCGGCCTCGTAGGTGATGGGAATGGACATCTCCTCCCAGATGAACGGGAAGTCGCGCGTGTAGTTGAACACCGGCTCGGAGAAGATCTGCGCGTTGCTCACCGTGACGATGCGGCCGGTGAACTGGCGGCTGCGCACCCACATGGCCGGGCTGCTGCCCTGCACCGCCGGCGGCTGGCCCATCTCCATGATCGTGGTCTGGATGAAACCGAGGCGGAGCACGTCTCCGCGCACGCCGCCCATGGTGATGCGGTCACCCACCGTGAAGGTGGAGCCGCGCAGGATCACGAAGTAGCCGGCCACCGAGGTGACGACCTGCTGAAGCGCGAAAGCGAGTCCGGCGGACATCAGGCCGAAGGCGGTGGCGAGGCGGGCGGGGTCGTTGAACCAGATCGAGAGCAGGCCGAGGACCAGCAACACCGCCGCGAGGAGGCTGATGCCCTGGCGCGTCCAGAACTTGGTCTGGAGCGTGGAATGGTCGGTCCGGTTCAGGACCAGCCCGACCAGCGCCCGAAGGCCGATCCCGCCCCCGACGATCACCGCGATGAAGATCAGGGAAAGCAGGAGCTTTCGCCCGTTCTCGGCATTCACGCCGACCCAATCGATCCCGAGAAAATGCACGCATTGATCCTTCGTGTGGACCTGGACGGGAATGCGTCCGGGTCGGAATGGTCAGCCCCGAAGCCGCGCTCGACGCCGCTCGGTCAGATTGTGGGAGACGGCGTCAGCGCGACCGCCTCCATGGCGCCGGCGTCGGCGATGGCGAGCTTGCCGCGTACGGTCAGGTCGCTGACGAAGGCGAACTGGTCACGCATGTCGAACGGGTAGGCGCGCAGCTTGTAGTGCGTGCCCCAGGGCTCCTCATGCAGCACCACCCGGACCGATTTGCCGTAGTTCAGGAACGGGCTGGTCAGCGCCACGTCCTTCAGCAGCGCGCGAACGAGGGCGCCGTCGTGCCGGGGCAGCAGGTAGAAGTCGGCGACGCACTGCAGGGTCTCGGCGCCGTCGTTCGCGTTGGTGATCCGGTCGGTCCAGATCGTCGAGTGCGGGACGGTCACTGCGTTGTCGTCGGGCGTCTGGAGCAGGATCGCGCGCAGTCCGACGTTTCGCACCTCGCCATAGTCGGAGCCGACCTTGACCCAGTCCCCTGGGCGATACGGCCGCTCGACCAGGGCCACCACCCCGGCGATTAGGCTGCTGACGTAATCCTTGAAGGCGAAGCCGATGGCGACGCTGGCCGCGCCGGCGATGACCAGGAAGTTCTGCAGGGTGATGTTGAAGACGATGGGCACGATCCAGACGATGGCGAGCACCATCAGGAGCAATCGCGCGATGGGCACGGCCGCCAGGAGGTAGAGCCTCAGGCGGCTCGGGCCGCGTTCGGCGAGGTAGGGAAAGGTGCTGCGCACCAGCCAGATCGCCGCCCAGGTGCCGACGACGATGAGCCCGATCTCCCAGAACCGGATGTCCTGGAGGCTGTGGACGAGCTGCACGCCCCCGTCCTGTACGTCCTGTGCGGTGGCCATGGCGTTCAAACCCGTCCCGCGGGAAAGCCCGCCGCTTCGAGGCCATCCCGGATCGCCGGGTAGGCCGCCGCCCGGCAGCCGAACCGGTCGCCCTTGCGCTCCAGGAACCCGGCCCTGAGCAGGACGGGGAGGACGTTCGGTTCCCCGACGCCCGGCAGGACGAGGAGCATTTCCTCACGGGTCAGCGGTCCGTGGATCAGCAAAGCGTGCAGGGCATGGAGGGCGGCCCCGTCGTCCGAACCCGGCAACAGGTACTCGTCGAGGGCGGCCACCCACAGTGTCTGCTCGCTGGCCTCGCCGTCCGAGATCGCGGCCCTCGCGTCGTCGGCGATGTCGGCGTTGTCGCCCGTCCGAAGGCTACGCCGCCAGAGGTGCCAGGCGACCCAGGGTATGCCGAGGCTTCGCCCGGCCAGCTTGCGCAGGTAGTCGTTTCGCGGCGCGCCCGCCTCGTCGACGGCGAGCACGTCCTTGCCATCGGCCGGCAGGCGGAACCGCATCGCCCCGGTGGCCTCGGAGGTCGAGAGCTGAACGAACCAGCTATGCAGCCGGACGGCGTCGAACGGCTTGATCGTCACGGCGTCGGGCAGGAGGGCGTCGGCGCCGGTCGCCTTGGCGAGGTATGCCCAGGCCCAGGCGTTGCAGCCGACGACAACCGGTCGGTCGAGTCCGTCGATGGCCGCAAGGAGCGCGCGCACGGCGCGAAGGCCATCCCGATGCCGCAGGAACCAGTCCTCCAGCCTGGGGACAACCAGGATGCCCGAACCGGCCATGTCCGGCAGGATGGGTTTCTCGGCGGCGGCGAGCGATTGCCGCGAAGGCGGCGCAAGGACCTGATGCCCCGCCTCCGATGCCCAGGTCTCGATGACCGCGTTCTCCTCGCAGGACGGCAGCACCACGGTCAGGATGTGCGACCCGCCGGGCTGGCGATCCAGCCACCTGCCGACGGTGGCCCCGATCTCGGCGAGGACCGGCCCGCAAGCGGGGGGAGCTACGACCTCGTCGAGACGCTTCAGCGTCGCACGGTGCAGCTTGTCGTCGGCGATGAAGGGCTCGGACTTCTCGCGGTGGAACAGGGCGATCAACCGACCGAGGTAGCGCCGGGCGAGTTCCTCCCGGGGTACCGGTGGCGTCTTTGCATCTTCAAGGGGGATCAGGAACGCGGGGCCTTCAGTCTCCGACATCGGCGCGCGGCATTCCAATCCAGAGTGGTCGACAACGTGAACCGCCTAGGTTCGTTGCCGTGCCGGGCCGCATCCACCGGT
This sequence comes from Methylobacterium sp. WL18, assembly GCF_008040015.1. Lineage (NCBI taxonomy): Bacteria > Pseudomonadati > Pseudomonadota > Alphaproteobacteria > Hyphomicrobiales > Methylobacteriaceae > Methylobacterium > Methylobacterium sp. WL18. The sequence goes on from NZ_VRVD01000008.1 coordinate 31,608, forward strand.
CACGAAGCAGGCATTGCCGGCTCCCAGCGCCGACGCGACCCACGCGCATCCCCGCTATGATCGAGTGGCGGACCGCGGAGGAACGAGGGCCGGTACGGGGGCGATCCCGGCGCATGATCCTGGCGGCTAGTGGCCAGCGGCAGGCGTATCCTCGGCCTGCAGGCCCCTGAGGGGAGCGTCGATGGTGCACACGACGCCCGTCGCCGGATAGGAGAGATCCACCTCGCCGCCGAAGTTGCCGGCAAGTCCACGCCCGATCAGCCGCGAGCCGAAGCCGGTCCGTGTCGGCGCCGTGACGACGGGACCATCTTGCTCCGACCATCGGAGGGCGCAGTGCGGCTCGCCGCCGTTCTCGCGCAGCGTCCACTCGACCGCGACCTTGCCTTTCGCCGTCGAGAGGGCGCCGTACTTGGCCGCGTTGGTCGCGAGTTCGTGCAGTATCAGGGACAGCGACATCGCGGCCTTCGACCCGACGGTGAAGGTAGGCCCTGCAAGGATGAACCGTCCCGGATTGTCCCTGTGCGTCTGCAAGGCGCTCTCGATCAGGGTCTCGATAGGGGCAGACCCGACCGCTCCCCCGAGCAGGAGATCGTGGGACTTGCTTAGGGCGATCAGCCGACCGGCGAGGACCTCCCTGGCCGCGTCCACGTCGGTCGCCGTGCGCATGGTCTGCGTCGCGATCGATTGGACCATCGCCAGCATGTTCTTCATGCGATGGCTGAGTTCCAGGTTCAGCGTCCGCTGCCGTTCCTCCGCCTCGATCCGCGCCAGGGCCGCACGGGTCCGGTCGGCGATATTGTTGGCGAAGCTGATCTCCTCCGGCGTCCAGGCGTACGGAACATCCTTGAGGGCATAGAGCAGGGCCACGAACCGCCCATGTTCCATGAGCGGCAGGTTGAGCAGGGAACGCACGTGGATGGCCGCGAGGGCGCCGGCGTCCGAGGCGGTCCGGGGGTCGCCGCCGACATCGTCGATGACGACGACATGGCCGTTCTTCAGGCTCTCGATGTACGAGCCGTAGTCCCGGAAGCCATGCACGCCGCCGATGCCCGGCAGACCCGGTGCCGACCATCCCTGGTCGACGAGGATGGTCTCCGCGTCATGGTCGACCGCCCCGTATCCGGCGTGGGACAGGCCCAGCGTCCGACCGAGGATCTCGGACGCCATGCGTGCGATCTCGGCCGGATCGTTCGTGTTGCGCAGCCGGTCCCCCAACTCGGCGAGGGCCGCGCGCCTGGCGTCGGTTCGTTTGCGCTCGGAGACGTCGATGAACATCGCGGCGAAACGTCGTTCCGTCTCGCGGTAGGCCCGGACTTCGAACACGCGTCCAAGCTCGGGAACCGTGATGTCGAAGATCTCGGACAGACCGGTGTCCACCACACGTGCGTAGGTCTCGATCACCCAGTCGGGAATGCCTGGGATGACCTCGCGAACCGTACGGCCCACGGTCTCAACGGGTAGACCGGACTGTGCGGCGAAGGCCGGGTTGATCTCCACGAAGCGGTAATCGAACGGTCGGCCCTGATGGTCGCGGATGATCTCACCGCTGAAGAACCCTTCGTGCATGCCCTCGAAGAGGCCGCGCCAGCGCTTTTCGCTGTCGAGGATCAGCTGTTCGGAAGCCCGTTGCCGGGTGATGTCGCGGGAGACCACCAGCAGCCGCTCGGGCTGACCGTCCGCGCCTCGGATCGGTGTAACCTGCACGTCCCACCACTTCGGCGTGCCCTTGAGGGTGTCGGCGGGCGCCTGGAAATGGCCGGTGCCGCCGGAAAGCGCCGCCCAGAACGCCGCCTGGGCATCGATCCTAGCCTGCCCGTGCCAGAACCCGGTCCAATCGCAGCCCCTGACCTGGTTGAAGTCGTCGGCCTCCATGACCGCGAGGCCGCCCTCGTTCATGAAGGTCAGCCTGGCGCCGGGATCGAGCACCTTGATGCAGTCGGCCGACGAGGACAGCACGCCACGCATGAATGCGGCGTCCGCCTGTTCCTTGGCGGCGGCGTCCCGTTGGGTCGTCCTGTCGCGAAGGATCTTGAGGAAGCCCTCGTGCCGACCGTCCTCGTCTCGAAGCGGCATCATCTCGCCGTTGGCCCAGAACAGGCTGCCGTCCTTCCTGAGGTGCCAACGCTCGTCGGTCCCGCGACCGTGCAGCAGGGCCGAGGCCATCTCCTGTTCGGGAATGCCGGTGGCGACATCCTCTTCGGTGAAGAACACGTGCGCCGGCTTCCCGCGCATCTCGTCCTCGTTCCAACCAAGGATGCGTTCCGCGCCGGGCGACCAACTGGTCACCATGCCCTCCAAGTCCAGGGAGACGATGGCGTAGTCGACCGCGCTCTCCAGGATGGCCTTATTGCGGCGGTCGCTCTCCTTACGGAGCCGGAGCGACCGGCGTAGCTCCAGGGTCGTGACGACTTGGTTCGCCAGCGTCCGCAGCACGAACGCCTGCGCCGGCGTGAGCTTGTTCGGCTTGGTGTCGAGGACGCAGAGCGCGCCTAGGGCGACGCCATTGGGCGTCCTCAGCGGGGCGCCCGCGTAGAAGCGTACCCCGGGGCCGCCGGTCACCAGCGGATTGGCCGAGGTACGTGCGTCTTGGGTCAGATCCTCGATCTCGAAGACGTCGTCTTGCTGAACGGCGTAGGCGCAGATCGACTGGGACAAGGGCGTTTCGCTCCGCCCGAAGCCGGTCTCAGCCTTGAACCATTGGCGGTCGCCGTCGAGGAGTGAGATCAACGACACCGGCATGCCGCAGACATCCGACGCGACCTTCACGATGTCGTCGAACTCGGACTCGGCGGGCGTGTCGAGGATGTCGTAGCTCGCCAGTTCGTCCCGGCGGGGTCCATCGAGGTGTTTGCTTCCTCCCGCCATAGCCCTCCAACCGACTCCCGATGCGCTCTCGGCCGGACGCCGAGACAGATGCGGTCTGCCGTTAAACGCCTCGCCGTACAATGGTATTTCAAGGTTTAAGAACGACTTCGGGCGACGATGGCCGGATCGTCCGGTAGCGTTGCAACCAGAGTGCTGCCCCCCGCAGGTGGTGGTTCTCGGCGCTGGCCCAAGACCACTGCTACTTCTTAAGTGCCTCGGGGTGTTTCTCCGAGGGCATCGTCTTGCGAATGTGGTGCCTGACCACCGAGGGACTGAAGGGCTTTGGGATGAACGTTGCCCCATCCGGCAGGTCACCGTGTGCGGGCCGTATATCGCCGGACGCAACGACGATGGCGATGTGCGGCCACAACTCGGCGGTCCGGCGAGCCAGTTCGAAACCGTCGCCCTGACCGGGCATCTGCACGTCGGTGAACAGCAGATGCACCTTGCCATGGTGCTCGTCGAGCACCTTGATTGCCTGCGCCACGTTCATCGCCTCAAGTACCACGAAGCCCGCATCCTTCAGGATGTCGGCTGCTTCCATCAGGATGAGGGCATCGTCGTCGACCACAAGGGCGAAGGGGGCAGCGGAAAGGCCAGGCAGGGTCATCGACATCAAAGGCCGCTTCGCCGCAGAGGTTGCCTCATAACATAAGTTTGATTTGGCGTTGTCTGCTCACCATCGCGTGGACCAAAACCTCGATCCGATGCGTAAATCACGAGCGGGGATCGGCAGGGTTCATCCCTACGGTACCGCGGACCATGACAAAGGTCGTTTTCCTGCACCAACGCTGATCACATCGGCCAGGACCTTTCAGGCGAAGCGGTCGAAGCCGGCAACCTATCGACTTAACATTTGTTGCGTTCCCATGATGACGAAGCGCTCCATGGAAGCCTCGGCCGTCCTCGTCGTCGAGGACGACGACCTCGTGCGCCTTTGCGCCGTCGAGATGTTGGAGGATGCGGGCTTTGCCATCGTCGAGGCGCGCCATGCCGACGAGGCGTGGTTCATCCTCCACGAGCGGTCGGATATCGGTGCGCTATTCACCGACGTCGACATGCCGGGCTCCATGTGCGGGGTGACCCTGGCCGGACGCGTCCACGACGCCTGGCCAGACATCCGCCTCGTCGTGACGTCAGGGCGCCAGCGCTTCTCCGACGGGGAAATCCCAGACCACGGTCTGTTCTTGCCCAAGCCCTACAGTGCGGACCAGGTCGTCGACGCGATCCAGGACGCTGTCTGACTGTCGGCCGGTCGACGAGAGTGGTTGGCCGTGCTCGTTGGCACGGACGATCTCGACTCCGAGGGAAGCGGGACGCGGGATGCGCTTCCCCTTGCCCACTTCCGGAATCAAGGATTCCTTAACCATGACCGGCCGCACCACGTGCAGGCCGCCGCGTCCGAAGTCCGCCAGTGATGGGAGCCGCCTGGACGAGAGGAGTTCTCGCGCCGAAGGCGGCAACGGACGGCCTTTCGTAGTGGATCCGGTTCGTCCTCCACTTGCGGGAGAGACGAGGGCGATGCGATCGACACGTCACATCAGGAGCGCTCGACCGATGAAAGCCAGGGACTTTCGCCCACGACCCTGACCCCGGAGCGCCGCGCGAAGCGAGAAGGCCTCCGTCATTTCGGAGGCTATATTGCCAAGGACACTTTTCTGCGCCGACACCCATTTCGGGCACAAGAGCATGCTCAGTCCACGCATGCCTCGGCCGCGCCCCTTCGAGACCATCGAGGCCCATGACGAAGCCCTGGTCGCCGCCTGGAACAAGGCGGTCCGACCGGACGACATCGTCTGGCACCTTGGCGACTTCGCCTACAAGTGCGGCCTGGGTTACGCCGCCTCCATACAGGCGCGCCTGCACGGCCGCATCCACCTAATCCGGGGCAACCACGACATCGGGCTCGGCGAGCGTCTCGAATGGGCCAGCCCCATCGTCGACGTCCAAAGGATCTACGTCCAGGACCCGGGAATGCCCGAACGCGTCGCCCTTTGGGCCAGCCACTATGCGCACGTGACGTGGCCTAATGCCTGGCACGGCGATCTCCACGTCTACGGGCACTCCCACGGTGGCATTCCGGCCAACCGGACGAGCCTTGACGTCGGCGTCGACTGCTGGGAATGGCGTCCCGTGACGCTGGGGGAGATTATGGCGAGGATGGCGGCGTCCCCTGCCATCGCCTCGTCATGCTGACGATGCGTCGGTGCCCGCTCCGGTCGGGGCACGATGGTCGCTTCACGAACCCGATGTCGGCGGCCACGGCCTTCAGGCGCTCGGGCTCGCGCTCCTTGCGCTCGGAGTACCGGTCGACGAGATGTTCGGCCCGCTCCCGGGTCAGGAGCGTGAACCTCACCAACTCCTCGCAAACATCGACGACCCGGTCCATTCCCCGAAGGCGAGGTTGGTGGTGACCACGATCGAGGTGGTCTCGTAGAGCTTGCTGATGAGGTGGAACAGGAGCTGGCCGCGCGTCCGCTCTACGACCGGGTTGGGTGGGAAGCAGCTTGGCTGCTTTCAGTCGCAAGACGTTCTTAAGCGGACCTAGGATGACCCGCCGACTTCGGATGGACGGTCCAACCCACTGTATGTTCGAAGTTCGTTGAAGTCGGATGCCGACATCATCAGAGGCGATGCGACCGGCACGAAAGTGCTCTGCCTCGGGAGACAGCGTGATTCACGATTACAAAGCCCCGGTTGCGCGACGTCTCGTGCTGGTCCGGCATGGCCAGAGCGTAGCCAACCGATCCGGCCTGTTCACGGGATTGCTGGACTCGCCCTTGACCGAGCAGGGCCGGATGGAAGCCGAGGCAGCCGGGAGGCGTTTGGCCGAGCGCAGCTGGCGCTTTTCCGCAGCCTTCACCTCGACGCTGACGCGGGCCGTCGTGAGCGGCCGGCTTATTCTCGATGCGCTCGGGCAACCCGGATTGGTCCCCCAACGCTTCGCCGCGCTCGACGAGCGAGACTACGGCGACCTCAGCGGGCTCGACAAGATCACCGCCGATGCGCGCTGGGGGGCGGAGCGGATCGAGACCTGGCGCCGCTCCTACGCCGAGGCGCCGCCGAACGGTGAGAGCCTTCGCGATACCGTCGCCCGCATCGTGCCATGCTACCTCCGAACCATCCTGCCGGCGGTCATGTGCGGGGACGTGCTCGTCGTCGCCCACGGCAATTGCCTGCGGGCGCTTGTTATGGCGCTTGAAGACCTGAGCCCCGCGGAGGTCGAGCACCTCGAACTCGCGACGGGCTCCGTCAAGATCTATGATCTTGCTGCGGACACGACGATCACGGCCCGCTGGATCGACGGGTGAATCCGCCTGTCGGCCCCCCACAATGCGTCTCCGCAAACTCTGAGGGGGTCCTCATTTCATCGATTTCAGTGATGAAAAGCATCTAATCATTCCGTTGGAGTGAATGAACGGGACCTGGGATCCTCCGGCATCACATTGGAGCCATCCATGTCCGCGCCCAGACTTTTCTCCCACTCTCGTTCGACGCGTGCCTTGGCCGGAACGAGAGCCATCCTTCCGGGACTGGGCCTCTGCGTGGCGGTCACCGCCGCAGCGGTCGGCTTCGAAGCCGCCGAGGCGCACCTGTTCGGTCGTGCCTGGCTCGAAGCCTTGGTGCTCGCGATCCTGCTCGGGAGCGCGATCCGCACCGCCTGGACCCCGTCGCAGCGTTTCTTTCCCGGCATCGCCTTCGGGGCCAAGACCGTGCTGGAGATCGCGGTCGTACTACTCGGCGCGTCGCTCAGCATCGCGACGATCCTCGCCGCCGGACCGGGCCTGCTCTTCGGCATCGCGGGCGTCGTCGTCGTGGCGATCCTGTCGAGTTACGGCATCGGCCGAGCGCTCGGGCTGCATCCGCGCATGGCGATCCTCGTGGCCTGTGGGAACTCGATCTGCGGCAACTCGGCGATCGCGGCCACGGCACCGGTGATCGGCGCCGACGGCGAGGACGTCGCCGCCTCCATCGCCTTCACCGCGGTGCTGGGTGTACTGGTGGTGCTCGGCCTGCCGCTGCTGGTGCCGCTGCTCGGTCTGTCGCCGATGCAGTACGGCGTGCTTGCCGGCCTCACCGTCTACGCCGTGCCGCAGGTCCTCGCCGCCACCGCGCCGGTCGCGGCGCTCAGCGTCCAGGTCGGAACCCTGGTGAAGCTCGTCCGGGTGCTGATGCTAGGGCCGGTCGTCCTGGTGCTCTCGCTCGGCGCAAGCCGGCTGCGCGAGGAGACCGACGAGGCCGCCCCCGGCGTCACCGCGGGCCTTCGCTC